>JAISKY010000080.1 GCA_031260745.1 Oscillospiraceae bacterium | reverse complement strand
CACGGTCCGCTAAAACCCGTAGGGCTGAAAAATCCGGACGGCTCCGCGCCGTATGCCGTCGTACAGCTTAGACGCGACGACGCGGCAGGTACTCTGTATAATATGGTAGGATTTCAGACGCACCTGAAATTCGGCGAGCAAAAGCGGATATTCTCAATGATTCCGGGACTTGAGGACGCGGAGTTCGTGCGATACGGCGTTATGCACCGCAACACGTATATTAACTCGCCTAAATTGCTTGACAGGTACTACCGCTTGCGTGAGGAACCGCGAATCCGCTTCGCGGGACAAATTACGGGAGTTGAGGGCTACGTAGAGTCCGCCGCGTCGGGCTTGTTGTGCGGAATCGAAACGGCTAGGGAGATTTTGGGCGAAACACCGCTCAATCTGCCTTCGGAAACGGCTCACGGAGCGTTGGCGGCGTATGTCAGCGGTTCGCCGACCGGAGATTTTCAGCCGATGAACATTAACTTCGGGATTATGCCGCCGCTTGACCGTAAAATCAAAGGCAAACGCGAGAAAAACCTGGAGATTTCCAAGCGCGCCTTGGATATAATCGGAAGCGTGATTTAGTTTCTCCTAAGTTTGTCAATCGCGTAAAAATGCCGCGCCCGATAGGGAGCGGCATTTTTGCGGGTCAAAACCGCCGGACTTAGAAATTAAGAGACGCTATGAACTCACGCTGGAAATCGTCGTTATTCGCAAGCTCTATTTTGCGTACTCGCGAAACTATGTCAAGCATTTCGGAGCGGAAATCCGTATTCAGCAGGAACGCCGTTCCTCCCGATTGCGCCGTATTACCCACGAAGTGGATTTTACCCTTAAACTCCGGAGGTAACAGCTTAATATCAAGCAAACTGCTTTCGCTTAGGTGATAGCCGAATGAACCCGCGATTTCGACGCGCGCCACGTCTGTGACGCTTAGGTTAAGCTCGCGCAGAAGCGCGTCAATTCCGGTGCGAATCGCGCCTTTGGCAAGCTGAATCTGGCGAATGTCATTTTGGGTAATGAATACTTTTTCGGTGATATTGTACTGTTTTGACTTATCGGCGAAACGACCGGTTTTGCCGATTTTTCCTGTGCGGACAAGTTCGGCGGCTATGTCGAGCAGTCCGCTTCCGCAAATCCCGGTAGGTTCGGCTTCGCCGCCGATAACGGCGTAAGTTACGCTGTCGTCGACGTTAATGTGAAACTTTTCAATCGCGCCTCTGGCGGCTCTCATTCCGCAAGTGATGTTCATACCCTCGAACGCCGGTCCCGCGGCGGTAGAGGTCGCCGCTAACGTACCGCCGTTGGCGATAACCATTTCACCGTTAGTGCCTATGTCGATGAACAGCGTCGTTTGCGTTTGCTCGTGCAATCGCGACGCGAGTATGCCGGAGGTAATATCAGCTCCGACAAACGCGGAGATAATCGGCGGCAGATAGATTTCACCGATGATGTCCAGTTCAGCGTCCACTACGCTTAGCCCGCACTCCAGCGGTACGTTGTACGGATATTTGCCCAACGGAGCGGGGTCAATCCCGCAAGCCAGATGAAGCATAGCCGTATTACCGCTGTAAACGGCTTCGTGGATTGAGCTTGGACTGACTTCGGCGAACTCGCACATATTGGCAACCATCTCGTTCAGTACGTGCAGTAGGTCGCCTTTAAGCCGCAGTAATCCGTCAGGTTCCGAAGCGTAGCTAATTCGCGATAACACGTCCTGAGCAAACACCGTCTGAGGATTCAGGCGGCTTTCGCTGTCTAGCTGTTTGCCCGTTGAAAGGTCAATCAGAGCGGCGACTAACGTAGTCGTGCCTATATCAACGACTAATCCGTAACCGTCGGAAAACGCGGGCTTCAGCGGATAGCTGAACGAATTTCCGCCGGACAGGATTTGCAGAGTTTTATTTTCGTGTTCTTTACTCTCGGTTATTATTTCCGCCGGAACGGTAATCGCGGTTTGACACGCGAGGACGGACTCGCCATTGACGATTACCTTGCACTTCCCGCAAGTTCCGTTACCGTTACAGGGCGACTCCAGCACAATGTCAAGTTTCCTCGCGGCGTCAAGGATAGTCGTACCGGACGCGACGGCGGTGTGATTACCGTTTATTGTTACGTCAATCACGGTTATGCCTCCTTTACGCGCGAGGTAAACGCTCTGATGTTCGCGAGCGGGGTTGACGTACTAAGCCCGCAGGCGGGCGCGATTATATCAACGCCGTCGCGAAGCAGAACTTCGGTTCCGCGAAGTACGCGCTCCGGTTCCGCGTCCTGTAACAGAAACGTACTTAGATTGCCCATAGTCGTTACGTCGGGGTAGGTTTCCTTGATTGACTTCAAGCTAACCATCGCGTCGGTACTCAGCGCGTTGCCGTGAAGTTGAGCGGTCAGCGCGGATACCGCGTCCAGTTTACCGCAGATGTGAATAATAACCGGACGGTTCGCGGCGTGAATCGCGTCGGCGAGTTTATTCAGGTAACGTAAAGCGTATTCCTCGAACATCTTAGGTCCGAGAATTTCGCCCGTCGCGGTTGGGTCGGCGATTGAGATTACGTCCGCTCCGCTGTCAATCAAGATTTGAGCGTAGCCAATCAGCCAGTCCGTAACTTGGTCTATAACGCGGTGAGCATTCTCGCGGTCTTTGCGAAGCTGTTTCAGGAACGTCATAGGGTCAACGAGCGACGCGGCGGTGCTGATTGGTCCCGTGACGCTACCGATTACCGGAGTATCGCCGCCTGACAACGAGTTAAGCGCGTCGGCGACAGTACGGACGCGTCCGTCGCGCTCCGCGCGTGGCGATAACAGTGAAAAATCCGCGACATTAGCGAAACGCTCCGTTTTAATCTTAGGTTCGCAGGACAGCGTACCGAAATCAATCTCACTGCCGAGCGCTTCCGCTTCGACCGTCATACAAAACGGCGCGCCGTAGTTCTCAAAACCCGTAAGCTCGGATACGCCGCGAGCCAGCGCGGACATTGTTTCCGCGTCACTGTGACCTCCGGGAAGCGTATGTCCGGTTTCGGTCATAACGTCAACAATGGCGGCGTTCATCATACCGCCGGGGCAAATAACGGGCGGACGGTCTGTAGTCTGTCCGTTCAGTTTTCGCAATAGACGCTCTTTGGGGGAAGTATCATTCCGCATAGTCAATAAGCCTTTCGTCATAAGTCAATGTAACTTTGTGATTCGGCGGAACGACGAGAAAACGCTCGTCGTCCCATCGTCCGTTGAGGAAATCCCGCATAAACGAACTGTCGCCGCGTAACAGGTCAAAATTCCAGTTGTTATATTCGGCGCAATCGCGGCAGCGGCGCTCCGCTTCGGATTGCGAAGCAAGTTCGCCGTATTCGTCCCAACGGATAAAAGCGGCGTTGGTGTAGTTGTCTTTCCATTGCTCGGACGCGTTAAGCAATTTACGGGCGGCGGTTTCACCGCGCCGCTTTTTGAGCGCCTCAAATTCCGCTTCGCGGTGACGCTCATCGGGGATAAAGCTATTCTCCGCCCACGAGGTATTGCACCAGAATGTGCCTTTGTTCGCGAAAAAGTAGTCGCTGTACTTTTCACGCGAACCGAGGAATAAGGAAATGCAATCGTGCGCTCTCGGTATTACAAGCGGATAGCGTGACGAACTTACGTCCTCCACGCAATTGGAACAAAGCGCGTATCCCAGCAGAATCGCGTCGAACTCGCCGCCGTCCGGCGGGTAATTCGTGTGAATATCGTCGCCGCCGTCTACGGAGTCAATCTCCGAGCGGAGAATTTCTCCGAGTTTCTTCGGATTCGAGTGCAAACCCTGACGCAAAAAAGTAACGTCGTAGTAATGTTCCGACTGCGAAGTCAGCAACGCGATTTCACGGTAGAATATTTTGCACGAGATAATTTTTATGTTCATAAAAAACCCTATATAGAAACCTTTGGGGGCGGGAGCGCGATTCGGCGCTCCCACCCAAAATTTAACTGTTTTGTTTCGGACTTACGGAAGTTCTTTCTCGAACTGGAATGTTACGAGGTCGTCAACCGTAATCGAACCTTCGTCAAGCGCTCCCGCGGAAACAAGGTCGTCAATCCACGGCTGTACATAACTGCGCGGGATTCCGTCGTCAGTATAGTAGTAGTGGGTCGCCCTGACTTCCTGTTGAATGTGTTCCTGTGTTAACGCGGCGGCTTCTTCCGGATGCTCGTTAGCGTATACGTGAGCTTTTTTGAAAGCGTTGATAAAGTGCTGTACGTTATCCGGATATTTCGCGATGTAGTCCTCGCTGAATACGATGAAGTACGTACCCGCAGCGGCTCCTAAACCGGCGTCAAAGCTGTCGGCGATTAGTTTGTAACCATTTTGCTCCGCGATATAATAGAACGGCGGGTGAATGAATACTACGTCAAGGTCGCCTTGTTCCAACGCCTGCAACGCCGCGGCGGTGGAGTCCGCGAGAACCCACTCAAGACGGTCGCTGCTGATTCCGGCGTTTTCAAATATCGAATTTAGTATGAAACTGGAGCAGGACGGAACAGTTCCGTTAACTTTGATTTTTTGTCCCTGCTTGTAGTTTGCTAAGTCGGCAAGCGAGTTGATTTGCGCGTTGGTCGCGTACAGACGCATGTGGCGCAGCGCGGGGTCAGCGTCCTTCGGCGGGTCAACGATGTCAAGCGCAACTGTCTTGACCGCAGCGCCCTCGTTTACCCAAGTCGCGAACGTGTTCGGGTGAGTTGTGAGAACGTCGTTTGTACCGTTAAGCACGGTAGAAAGGTCGTTAGAACCTGCCGGGATTTCTCCGGTGTACTCAATTTTTAGGCCTTCCTCGGCGAAGAATCCGAGTTTTTCGGCAAGTACGAACGGGGTGGACGTACATTCAAGACGACTGGACGAATGTATCGTGATAAGTTCCGCGTTCGTGGCGGGAGCCTGTGTTGAGTCGCCGCCGGCGGGAGCCGAAGTCGGCGCGTTCGTCGCCGCCGTACCGCTGTTATTGCTACAAGCCGCGAACAGCGCTACTGTAAGCGCGATAATCGTCACGACTGCGAACAGTCTTGCTAACGTGTTTTTGTTCGGTTTCATAGGGGTTAATCTCCTTATTTTTTATTAGCGGAATACCGCTTCTTTCCAAGCGAGAAAATGTTTTTCCAGCTTTGAAAATACGTAGTTGAGCAGGATTGCCAATCCTGTAATGTAAAGTACCGAGCCGTAAACAAGATTCAAATTGTACATTGCCTGTTTGCGGGTGTAGAACCAACCTAATCCGGACGACGCTCCGAAGGTTTCCGCCGCGACTATCATAAAGAACGCGACGCGAATCGCGAGCTTTAGTCCGGTGAAGATACTCGGCAGTACGTACGGGAAAATGACGCTGAAGAATACTTTCGCGCGGCTCGCGCCCATTGCTCTGGCGGCTCGGAGTAGTTTCGGGTCAACGCTTTTCGCCGCTTCCTGAGTGCTGGTAATTATCGGCCAGACGCACGCCCAAAATACTCCCGCGACTTTCTCTTTCGTATCAATTCCGAAGAATATCATAAATATCGGAATCAACGCGAACGGATTTAGTTTTTCGCAGATTTTGAAAAACGGCATAAACAAACGCTCTAGGTTTTGGAAATACGTGCCTAACAGGAACCCTAAAATGTTGCCGACGACTAACGCTAACGCGAATCCCATTCCGATGCGTCCGAAACTTATCAGCGAGTTGTACGCGAGTTGCTCTTTCGGACTGAACATAGCGCCCAACGTCGCGATAACGATTTCGCTCGGCGGCTTCAACACTCCGCGCGGAGCGTAGTGTGAACCGATTTCCCAAAATACAAAGAACGCGAGCAGAGGGATTAGCGAAATTATGAAGCGTTTAATTTTAGTATTCATATTTCAGCTTCCTCCGGTACTTCTTTCCATTTCGTGACCCTGCTTTCAAGTTTCTGCATCGCGAAGTTCAGCGCGAAGCCGAGAATCGCGGCAAGGAACGCCCCGAGGTATACGCGGTTAATCTTTGCCATACGCGTCGAATTGGAAATCAGCCAGCCAAGTCCCTCTTTGCCGCCCATAGTTTCCGCTCCGATTAGAATTAGGAAACAGTTGCTCATACCAAGCCGGATACCGCGCATTATGTTCGGGAATACGGCGGGAATGATAACCTTGAAGAACAGGAAAAACGGGTTTGCGCTCATTGCCTGTGCTGCGCGAATCAGTTTCGGGTCAATGTCCTGTATGCCTTGTATGGTTGTAAACAGTATCGGCCAAAAACCCGCCCAAAAGATTACAAGCTCAATCGAACCTTCGCCGACTCCCCAAATCATCGTAATAACGGGATAGAGGATATACGCCGGAATCTGCGACAAGAACTGCATTAGCGTACGTAGTACCAGCGCGGCTTGCGGTATCGCTCCGCCGAGTATGAACGCGAGCGGTAATCCGGCGGCTACGCAACAGATGAATCCAAGAAGTACACGACGCAAACTGATTCCGATGTGAGTGAATACCGCGCCGGCTCCCATAACCGCGCTTTCGGAGGCTATCGTGCTGATTGCCGGTATGTAGGTCGGATTTACCCAACCCATCGCCGGAGCGATTTGCCACAGAATAAGCACCGCGATGAGCAGATAAAAACCCATCATTTTATTGTTCGCGGCGACTAGGAATCGCTTCATCGTTTACCTCCCGACTGTGTATGGTGACGGAACTGTGGAGCGCGCAAGCTCGTTGACCGCGACGATATTTTCCAACGGAGTATGCTGAGGTATTCCACAACCGGGCATTACTATGTATGGTATACCGTCGAGGTCAGCGATAATCTTTTCGTACGCTTTGCGAACCGTTTCGGCATCCTCCATAAGAATAACACTCGCGGGGTCTACGTTGCCTCCGATTACGACGCGTCCGTCAAGGATTTTTGCGGCGCGGTTAATATCTACTTTGTAGTCAACGGATAAAATATCCGTATGGGTATCGGGAATTAAATCAATACGGTCGTTGATGTCGCCGCAGATATGTAACGTGGCTTTCAGACCTTTCGATTTGAACCAGTCGAACGTCTTTTGGAGGTACGGCAGTGAAAATTCCTCAAAGGTACGCTTTGAAATCATATCGCCGCTTGAAGTCGGGTCTCCGCTGCTTCCGACTGTCGCGCCAATATCAATGACTTCCTCGTGCATCGCCTTGAAAAGCTCAAACGTAAAGTCAAGTAAGGCGTAGACCGCGGGTTTATCCCTAAGCGCCGCGCGCATTAGCGGTTCGGCGCCGTAAATTAATCCTGCCTGGGTGAATATCCCCCACGAGCCGACGATGATGTTGTACTCGCCGTTTGCGAGTTCCACCGTGCGTTTCGCGGCGTCTATGGATTGCTTGTAGTAAAAGTAATCCTTGATTTTGGAAATGTCTATTTTGTCAAGCTCTGAAATACTGTTAATCAGCGGTTCTTCAACGTCCGGTGAGCCGTGTTCGCGGAATTTAACATTGCCGCCCAACGCCCCGACGACCAGTGTTCCGTTGAATCCGGCGTGAAGGTAATCGCCGCCGTAGTCTTTGGTAAGGTCGTAGTTAATCTGGGCTTGCTCGTCAGGCGGCAAGTTCCAGAATTCTTCCAGGGTATAACCCTTTTGGCGTATAACGATAGACTGCGCGCTGAAGCTGGACGGCAGACGGTCAGGAGCGACACGGTTTATTACGTTATCAATAACCTGTTTAGATGTTTGACTCATTATTCGCTTACCTCGATTCCAAGCAGTGATTTAGCCAGTCTGACGGCTTCGGCGGCGTTTTTAGCGTAACCGTCCGCGCCAATTTTCTTCGCGAACGCTGCGGAAACGGGTCCGCCGCCTACCATAATTTTGAAACGATTACGAGTTCCGCGCTCGTCAAGCAACTGTACGACTTTTTCCATACCCGCCATTGTAGTGGTCATAAGCGTGGAGATTAGGATAAGCTCCGCGTTTTCGGCTTCCGCGCGTTCAACGAACGTCAGCGGAGGAACGTCGCGTCCAAGGTCGATAAGGTCAAGCCCGCCGGCTTCGGTCATTATTTTCACAAGGTTCTTACCGATGTCGTGAGTATCGCCCTCGATAACGCCGATAACCGCCTTAAACTTACGTGAGTGTTCGTCCTGTTTCAGGTGCGGCTTGAGAATATCAAGTCCGGTATACATCGCGTCGGAACAGAGTATAAGTTCCGGTACAAAATACTCGCCGTCCTCAAAGAGCTTTCCGGCTCTGTCCATACCGTGCGCCAATCCCCGGTCAATAGCGGCATAAGCGTCAAAGCCCTCCGAAACAACGGAATTGGAGTATTCGGCGGCTTTGTCCTCGTCCATATCAAATACGGAATCGGAAAGCAACTGCTGTAGTTCATTTTCGCGTGAGCTCATAATCTATGTACCTCCTAAAAAAATAAACCGGAAATTTTGCGGTAAGTTCGCTCAATTTCCGGTTGTCCGGTCAATGTGTTAACATATTAAAGTGATATATCATATAAAACAGGTATGTTTTATATTTGAACGAAGTATAACACATCTTTTCGCGTTTGTCAAGAGCTTTTTTTAATTTTTA
>JAISKY010000040.1 GCA_031260745.1 Oscillospiraceae bacterium | reverse complement strand
GGCGTTGATTGCGCCGATATTATCTTAATGCTGATATACACCGGATTCCGCATTGACGAACTCCTTAGCTTAACTCCGTTCAGCGTGGATTTATCCTCCGGTATAATAACCTGGGGAATGAAAACCGACGCCGGGCGCGACAGAGCGGTGCCGATACACTCTAAGATACTACCGTATGTAAAGAAGTGGCTGGCGCGTGGCGGTGATACTCTTATCTGCAACCCGCAGGGGAAACGATACACAGCCGGGAATTTCCGGAATAAACACTATTATCGCGCGCTTGAAAACATCGGAGTGTCGCGCCTACCTCCGCACTCGACGCGTCACACGTTCGCGAGTTTAGCGTTTGAGGCGAAGATTGATACGCTCGCGGTGCAGCGAATAATCGGACACGCGGATTACTCCACAACCGCAAATATTTATACTCACGTCGACAGCAAATATCTCAAAAAAGAGCTTGAAAAATTGAATTGAAATTTTACGGTAGCATACAAATAGCATACAAAAACGCGAAAAAAGAATAAAGCAAACCCCCGATAAACTCAATGTTTATCGGGGGTTATCGATGGTGGGGACAACTGGACTCGAACCAGTGACCTCATGCGTGTGAAGCATGCGCTCTAACCGGCTGAGCTATGCCCCCGTTCGCGATACGCTTTGAGTTGCTCATTTTGCCGCGACTCGCGACTTGGTGACCCGTACGGGAATCGAACCCATGTTACCGCCGTGAAAGGGCGGTGTCTTAACCGCTTGACCAACGGGCCTTACTAGTGAACAGTGAACAGTTAACGGTGAACAGTTAACAATTAGCAACTTGCGAACATCTCAACACTCTAATGTGTCAACACGGAGTATTGTTCACTGATTTGGTAGCGGCAAGTGGATTTGAACCACTGACACCGCGGGTATGAACCGCGTGCTCTAGCCAACTGAGCTATGCCGCCACGCACAAAGCCTATGTATTATACACCGAACTTTTTGTTTTGTCAATAGGGAATATCAACTTTTTTCAATATTCCGAAACTTTTTCAATAAGCCCGGCAATTACCGCTTCCCTGTCCTTTGACGTTTCCCGGCAAGTCAGACCATACTGATATGCTGAAATCCGAATTTTGCCGAGAGCATATGCGAAACCGTACTCTTGCCCGCTCTCGGTACTCCGGAGATGATAATATGTTTCTTCAACGGTTATTCCTCCCCGCGAATATTGAACCATTTTACCACAACCGAACCGCGAAATCAATATCTATTTATCAATAATCATTGACATTAGCTTCTAGTTGTGTTACAATTGCATTATCAAGAATCATTATTACGGAGGTAACATACATATGTCCTGGAAACTTTCACCCGTCACTGAGCGCGTCGCCAAAAAGCGTGAGCTTTACCGCACCGTTCAGCCGGAAATTTGTCTTGCGCGTTACAAAATCATTACCGATTTCTACAAAACGCACCCGGAGCTTTCCGGGATTCTTCGCAGAGCCAAAGCTCTTGCCGAAATCTGCGAGAACATTCCCGTCCGTATCGACGACGGCGACGTAGTTGTCGGAGCGCAAAGCTCCAAGTTCCGCGCCGCCGCGCTCTACCACGAAAACGCCGTCAATTTCCTTAAAGAGGAAGTCGGCAACGGGACAATCCGCACCCGTGACATCGACCCGTACATCATCTCCGAGGAGGACGAAGCCTATCTGATGTCCACAATCGACTACTGGGAGGGCGAGTGCTGTAACAGCAAAGCCACCGCGTACATTATCGACCAGTACCACCCCTACGACTTCAACGGAGTTACTATGCTCGGGAAGATGACCGTGTGCGATACTCCCGTAGGTCACTTCGTAACCGGCTACAACAAGGCAATCCGGGTAGGCTTCGGAGCAATCCGCGACGAGGCCGACGCCAAATGCGAGGAACTCGTGAACTCCGGTATGCCCGACAACACAATCGACCAATATAACTTTTACCGTGCAATTTCGATTGTCAGCAAGGCGGCGATTCGCCTTACCAAGCGTTACGCGGAGCTTGCGGAGGAACTTTCCGTACGCGAAGCAGACGCTAAACGCAAAGCCGAACTCCAAATGATGGCGGACGGCTTAAGCTGGACTGTGGAAAAACCCGCGCGTAACTTCTACGAAGCCATTCAGTGCCTGTTTATGTACCAGACAATACTGTGCCTTGACGCGAATATGCACGGAATCAGCTTCGGCAGAGTTGACCAGTATCTCGGCGATTACCTTGACGCGGACCTGGCCGCCGGAACAATCACGGAGGAATACGCTCAGGAGCTTATGGACCTGTTCTCGCTGAAAGTAGCGGAGATGAACAAACCCTGGAGCTACGGCGCAACTCAGTCGAACCCCGGCTATACCTCCGGTCAGATGGTCGCGCTCGGCGGCGTTAAGAAAGACGGCTCCGACGCTACGAACAAAGTCACGTTTATGATGCTGCAAACTATGTCACGGTTGGTTTTGCACGACCCGCCCCATTCTCTGCGCGTGCATAAGAACACTCCCGCCGAGCTTTGGGAAGCCGCTATTCAAACAACCAAAATCTGCGGCGGCGTTCCGACGTTCGAGAATGTCGACGTAATAATCCCCGCGCTGATAAAACGCGGTATGAGCCTGGAATCCGCGCGCAACTACTCCCCTATCGGCTGTGTGGAACCCGGCGGCACAGGCGACGAGTGGCCCGCCTGCGGCGGTACGGGAACCGTCAGCTATCTGAACCTTGTCGCGGGATTGTGGCTCGCGATTAATGACGGCATATTACCGCCCGGAAGCGGAATCTGGGACGTTAACTCCGGCTCTAAGGCCTCAGCCAACCGTGTCGGACTTCCTACCGGCTATCTTTACGATATGAAAACCTTTGACGAGGTGCTTGACGCGTACAAAAAGCAAATTACGTTCTTTACCCGCTGGCACGCAATGAATATAAACAGTTTTGAGTACGTTGCGCGCGAGCAGCTTCCGCTCCCGGTCGTATCCGCGACTATGGAGGGCTGTATGGAGTCCGGCAAGGACGTGATGTACGGCGGAGCCAAGTACAACTCCTGCGGAATGGCGGGTGTCGGTATCGGCAATGTCGCGGATAGCCTGTTTATGATAAAACATCTGTGCTTTGACACGAAAAAATGCACTGTTCGTGAGTTGTATGACGCTCTGATTAACAACTGGAAAGGTTTTGAGGAACTTCAGCGTTACGTCGTTTACCAGGCTCCGCACTACGGCAACGCCGACCCGGAGGTTGACCAATGGGCGGATTGGGCGAGTAATATGTTCGCCGAAGCCGTCACTGACTGCACCGGACCCAGAGGCCGCTACGCGGCGGGATTGTACCCGGTTACGACCAACGTAATGTTCGGGCAGATGACCGCGGCGACTCCAGACGGACGCAACGCGGGCGTTCCGCTTGCGGACGGAATTTCTCCGCTGCAGCAGATGGACCAGAACGGTCCGACCGCAATTTTGGAATCAGTTTCCAATATTCAGCAGGTAAAATACTCCAACGGTACTCTGCTCAATATGAAGTTCAGTCCGTCGTGCGTACAAACCGAGCAGGACATTCGCAAAGTTTCCGAGCTTATCCAAACCTACTTTGAGATGGGCGGTATGGAAATGCAGATTAACGTCGTTGCCGCAAGCACGCTGAAAGACGCTCAAAAAAATCCGGAGAATTACAAGGATTTAGTCGTGCGTGTCGCCGGATTTTCCGCGTACTTCGTGGAGCTTCACGCCAGCGGTCAAAACGACCTGATAAGCCGCACCGAGCTGGCAATCTAAATTTCAGTTATATTCAGTGATAAACGATAAGTGATTAGTGATAAGTTTTCCAAAACGGTACACTAATCACTTATCACCTGTCACTAATCACTTTTCAAGAGGGTAATTTGAATGTTAAAAGCTGCAGTAATAATGGGGTCAAAAAGCGACCTTGAAACGGTTAAACCCGCGATTGACGCGTTGGAGCGTTTCGGAGTTCCGCACACAGTTCACGTGATTTCAGCGCACCGTACTCCCGACCTCGCGGCGCAGTTCGCGCGCAGCGCAAAAGCGGAGGGTTACGGCGTACTGATTTGCGCCGCCGGAAAGGCGGCTCACCTCGGCGGAGTTATGGCGGCGTACACTACGCTGCCGGTTATCGGTCTGCCGATTAAGTCAAGCCTTATGGACGGACTTGACAGTCTGCTGTCAATTGTGCAAATGCCTACGGGAGTTCCCGTAGCGACGGTAGCCGTAAACGGCTCCGAGAATGCCGCAATTCTCGCGGTTCAGATTCTCGCGCTTTCCGAGCCGGCGCTCGCGGACAAGCTGGCGGAACACAAAAAAGCTCTCGCCGACGCAATCATAGCCGTGGAATTGTAAAAACGATTATATATATTTTTACAAATATTTTT
>JAISKY010000033.1 GCA_031260745.1 Oscillospiraceae bacterium | reverse complement strand
CTAATGATTTTTAGACAAACGCTACCGATAGTTAAATTGAATACAGGTGACAAAAAAGTTCTTGCGTTTGCTGAAAAGCTGTGGTATAATATACCCAAATATTTATTAAGGGGTGTTCAAATAATGGACAAAGTGTTTGATTTAGTCAAGGAGGCAGGTACATTCTTCCTCGCCACATCAGAGGCTAACGGACAGCCGAGAGTCCGCCCGTTCGGTTTCTTTATGAAACTTGACGGCAAACTCTACTTCGGCGGAGGTAAGCATAAACCTTTCTTCCAGCAGATTACTGCGAATCCTAAGTTTGAGATTTGCGCGTGGGCAGCCGCGAAAGGTCAGTGGGTTCGTATTGCCGGAACCGCGGTACTTGACGACAGCGAAGCGGTTTACGAGGCGGCAATTGCGGACAGTCCGAACCTGAAGGGTATGTATCCCGAATCCAAGTTGTTGGGCAACTTCTACATCAAAGACGCAACGGCGACAATCAGCAGTTTTGCGGGCGACCCCGAAGTCATCAATTTCTAAGCGTACGCTTAGAACAGAGCGGAGATTAGAGAGCGGAGAGCAGAGATTTCCTTACAACAAGCTCTCTGCTTTCTTAATTCTGCTCTCCGCTATAATATTGCGGGTACTTATTTTGGAGTATGCTCCGCCGGGGCTGAATCAGGACGAAGCCTCCAGCGGTTACGAGGCGTGGGCGATTCTCCACTACGGTATTGACCGCAACGGCGATACTTTGCCGGTATTGCTGACAAGCTGGGGAAGCGGACAAAACGCTTTGTACAGCTATCTAGCTATGCCGTTTATCGCCTTGTTCGGGTTAAGCGTGTTCTCAACGAGATTACCCGCGGCGGTGATTGGTTCCGTATCGTTGATTATCGCGTACTTGTTAGGCAAACGCTCTAAGGACGATAGGTTCGCGTTATTGCTGATGTTAGCGTTCGCGCTTAATCCGTGGCACTTAACTATTTCACGCTGGGCGCTTGAAAGTAATATTTTACCGTTTTTTATACTGTTGGCAATTTACGGCGCGGCGCTGTGGGACGACGATAATCGGAAATACGCTCACATTCTTACCGCCGCCGCGTTAGGGCTGTCGTTGTACACCTACGGTACGGCGTTTGTATGGGCGCCGTTATTCGCGATTGGAATCGCGGTTCGCAAGTTGATTATCGCGGAGCGGAAATCTAAAACGCTTATTGAAATCGCGACGGCGTTCGTCGTATTCTCGGTAATCGCGTTCCCGATAGCGTTGTGTAATCTCAGGAATATACTGGGCTTGCCGGAAATGAAGCTGTTGTGGTTTACTCTGCCTAAGCTGACGGAAACGCGTCAGGCGGCAACGATGAATTTTGACGTTATCGGCAACGCGAAGCGGCTTATTGAGATATTATGGACGCAAAGCGACGGACTGCCGTGGAATTCCGTACCGGGGTTCGGGCTGATGTTCGGCAAAATCGGAATGGCGTTCGTATTGCTTGGGATAATCTCAACTGCGGTTTACCGCGAGCGGCGCGCTGAGTTACCGTTAATCGCGCTGTGCGCGGCGATTGTAACGGCGTTATTTGTTGACGCGAATATTAACCGCGTCAACGTACTGCTGATTCCGCTGGTATATTTTCAGGCGGAGGGAATTATCTTCCTCATAAGCAGGATAAAACACTCGGTATTTGTTCTGGTTCCGGCGTTGATAATTTGCGGAACGGTTTTTTGCGTTGTATATTTCACGTCGTACCGCGAATCACTGCGACCCTATTTTGAGAGTAAGGACAATATGCCGTACATCTACGTATTGTTTGAGGGAAAAGTTCCTCCCAGCGATTTCGCCGACAGCGTTGAGTATCTCAATCCCGACGGGGCGTTTCGCTGGCCCGGTTATTTTGAGTGGAAAACGGACAGCGGAAAACTAAAAACTTACGCGCAGTAGGCGCGGACATACCGAATTGGAGAACCATCTTTATGCGTGATTTACGTGCGATAGTTTTAGCCGCGGGAATGGGTAAGCGACTGGGCAGCGAAACTACGGGCATACCCAAAGTTATGCGAACGGCGAACGGTAAACCGTTGCTTAAATACGTGCTTGACGCGCTTAGCCCTAAGCCGGAGGACACTATTATTGTCGTCGGTTACAAAAAAGAAACCGTAATGGAAGCGTTTTCGGAGTATCAGTTCGCGGTGCAGGAGCGTCAACTTGGCACCGGCGACGCGGTCAAAGCGGCGGAGCCTAACATAGACGACGACTTTGAGGGTTCCGTATTGGTTTGTTACGGCGATATGCCGCTGTTTAAGCGTGAAACGTACGACACTTTGGTTGAGGTACACAACGCGGAGCGTAACATCGTGACGATTCTGACCGGGATTTATCCGGAGCAAATGCCGTTCGGACGGATTATCCGCGACTCCGGCGGCGGGTTTGAGCGCATTGTTGAAGCAAAAGACAGCGACGCCGAAATTGACAAAATCCGCGAGTATAACGCCGGAATTTACGTCTTTGAAAAAGCCGCGTTGTTCGATACTTTGGGGCGTATTACTACTAATAACGCTC
>JAISKY010000019.1 GCA_031260745.1 Oscillospiraceae bacterium | reverse complement strand
CCAATTGTCTTAAACGACAGGAATCCGATATTGGTAATTCCGTCAGGTCCGGGCAGATAGCCCACCGAGGTCGCTCCGACCGTAAGGCTCAGGAATATCGTAACAATGTTCATCAGGGCATTCTGAACCGTTTCGGACAGACGCTCCACAACTCCGCACTCGCGGAACAGGTTGCCTAACATCAGACAGCCGATAAGCGGCGCGACTGACGGTAAAAGCAATATGCAGAAAACCGAAACGGCAATCGGGAAAATAATTTTTTCGGTTTTAGACACTTCGCGGGCTTGTTTCATAACTATCTGACGCTCTTTATTGGTCGTCAGCAATTTCATAAGCGGCGGCTGAATCAACGGAATCAGCGCCATATACGAGTACGCCGCGACGGCAATCGGCCCTAACAGGTGCGGAGCCAGCCTGACCGTCGTGTATATCGCCGTAGGTCCGTCCGCTCCGCCGATTATGCCGATTGACGCGGCCTCGTCCGGAGTAAATCCCATTAGTCTGGCAAAAATAAACGCGCAGTATATTCCAAGCTGAGCCGCCGCGCCCAACAGCATTGACGACGGACGCGCTAACATCGGACCGAAGTCAGTCATCGCGCCGATACCCAGGAATATCAGACACGGGTATATGCCCAGCTTAACGCCCAGATACAGTATATCCAGCAGTCCGCCCTCGTGCAGTACCATACCATAGTCAATCGGCTGCTGCTGATAGAATTCGTTGTGCATCAGTCCGCTGAACGGCAGATTTGCGAGCAGCATTCCGAACGCTATCCCCACGAGCAAAAGCGGCTCGAACTGCTTTTTAATCGCGAGGAACAACAGCAAACACGCAAGCGCAATCATTACGACTGACTGCCAGTGAGCGAACAGCCCCGAAAATCCGGAGTCCGATACCAACCTTGACAGTATGTCTTTTATATTCATCGTATCTCCCCCTATTCCAACGACAGCAAAGCGGACCCGGTTTCTACCTTACTGCCTTTGTCAACGGCAATCTGAGCCACTACGCCGTCGCGGGGCGCCGTTATCTCGTTCTCCATCTTCATTGCCTCAAGGACAATCAGCGGCTGCCCCCCCTTGACGCGCTCACCCGTTTTCACCAGAACTCGGATTACTACGCCGGGCAAGGGCGAGTTAACCGGTTCACCCTTCAACGCTCCGCTTACCGCGACCGCCGGAGCGGACACGGCGGCGACAGGCGCGGCGGCGGCCGCGGCTATAACCGGCGCGGAGGTCTGAACATCGTTAACGCTTACTAAAATAGCGTCGCCGCGCTCCACCAATACTTCATATACCTTGCCGTTTAGAGTTACATCATATTTCATTTTATTATGCTCCATTTTTAGTAGGTTACACGAAACTAAGCCTTGCGTTTGATTGATATAAACCGCAGTTCATTCAACGGCGCGCCAAGCTCATTCGCGACGATTGCCATAATCATCGCCGCGCTTTTATCGTCCGTGTCGTACAGCGCGACATCGCCGAGCGACCCTTTTGCCGGAATCATACCCGAATCCGCGGTTTTCAGCGGAGCGGCAATCGCGTCGGTTTCAGGCGCGGGTTCGCCGCTGTCGGTTTTCTTCGCAAAGGAATTGACAACAACTGAAAGTATTTTGATAATCACTATTATCGAAACAAGCCCGAAGAACACTATGCAAAGACCCATAACAGACATCAGCAGACTGTCCCCCAGCGTCATAGAGCTTTCCCAGTCGCCCGACGCCGCTAAATTCAAAGCTGTTATACGCATTTTCACTCGCTCCTTGTAATGGTATAGTGAACCTTGTTTTGCTCCTGTGCCTCGCGTTGTTTGAAGAACGCCTCGGCAATCGGCGGGAACAGGATATACGACAGTACATCCTCCTCGTTACGCGCAAGACTTCCGGCGTTAATTTTCCCTGCCTCCATACCCGGCTCAAGCGTATCGGCGAAACGCACGGTAAGCGGTTTCTCATCGCCGAGGACTTTCCTGACAAGCTCCGCGTCAACGTCGCCCGGAGGCGTACCGTACTCGCCGCGTAAATAGCCCTTGATTTCGCTTGTAAGTAGTTTGTAGCGCTCTCCTGCCAGTACGTTCTGCACCGCCTGTACGCCGACCATCTGGCTTGACGGCGTTACCAGCGGAGGATAACCCAAATCCTTACGCACACGCGGCACTTCCGCGAGAACCTCGTCGAATTTGTCCATCTGGTTTACCGCTTTCAGCTGTGACACCAGATTTGAGAGCATACCGCCCGGCACCTGATACACAAGCGCGTCCGCGTCCGTACTCATAACCTTCGGGTCTAACAGCCCGGACTCTAAAAACTTCGCCTGTATCGGCTTAAAGAAGTCGTTGATTACCTTGACCTTTTCGGGCTTAACGTCAACATCGTAGCCCAGTTGTTTCAAGGCGTAGACAAGCGTATTTGTAGACGCCTGCGACGTTCCGCCGGAGAAACACGACACCGCGGTGTCGATTACGTCTACTCCCGCCTCAACCGCTTTCAGCAGCGTCATATAGGCAAGTCCGGTGGTGGAGTGCGTATGCAAATCAAGACGAAGATTACTGTTCTCCTTGATTGCCTTTACCATATCCGCCGCTTCCTGAGGACTCATAACGCCCGCCATATCTTTTATGCAAAGCTCCGACGCGCCCATTTCCTCAATCCGCTTAATCAGTTTGACATAGTTGTCAATACTGTGTACGGGGCTTGTTGTGTACGATATGGCGACCTGAGCCACCGCCTTACACTTCAGTGTTTCCGCAACTGAAACCTCGATATTCCGCAAATCGTTTAACGCGTCAAAAATGCGGATTACGTCGATTCCGTTGTCAACCGAACGCTGTACGAATGTTCTGACAACATCGTCCGGATAATGCTTATAACCCAGTATGTTCTGACCGCGTAACAGCATTTGCAGTTTCGTATTTTTAACCGCTTTTCTGATATTACGCAGCCGTTCCCACGGGTCCTCGTTCAGATAGCGCAGACAGGTGTCGAACGTAGCTCCGCCCCAGCACTCAATCGAATAGTAACCCGCTTGGTCCATCGTTTCAAGTATCGGAGCGAACTCATCGTAAGGCAACCGTGTCGCGATTAGTGACTGGTTCGCGTCACGTAGAACCGTTTCGGTGAATTGAATCTTATGCATAACTCGCTTCTTTCCAAGTTTTTATGTGCCAATTATAGCATAACTTTTCGCTAATTACAACACAATTATCATTTATTTTGAAATATTAACCGGTTAACTGTTTATTTTCGTTTTTTTTGTAAAATTCCTTTTGACAATATCGGTAAGCCGTGGTAAAATAGTAGAGCATTAGTAATTTGTTTGCAATGGGAGGATGCTAACGTATGGTTAACAAAAAGACGAACGTACCATTTACAGGTACTAAGGTACAGGAGGATATGCTGCTGAATGTCATAAACGAGCATCGCGGCGTAAAGGGCTCACTTATCTCCGTTTTGCAGAAAACTCAGGACATCTACGGTTATTTGCCGCTTGAGGTTCAGAAAATCATCTCGGAGAATACGGGAATCCCGCTTGAGGAGATTTACGGGGTTACTTCGTTTTACGCTCAGTTCTCCCTGAATCCTAAGGGGAAATACACCGTATCGTGCTGTCTTGGCACGGCGTGTTACGTCAAGGGCGCGGGCAAATTCTACGAGCAGATTTCCAACGAGCTGGGCATTTCCACCGGAGAATGTACTCCGGACGGTAAGTTCTCACTGGAGGCGTGCCGCTGTATCGGTGCGTGCGGACTTGCTCCGGTTATGACCGTCAACGACGACATCTACGGAAGGCTGACGAGCGAGGAAGTGGAAAAAATCCTCGCGAAATACTAAAGAGCGGAGGTGTGCTGTATTGAAAAATCCGTTTGAACTGAACGAGCTGCGCGATAGTATGAAAAGCGCCGTCGCGCTTAGGGTTAACAACTCCGCCGCCGTCACGGACAGCGCGGACGAGTATACTTACCGCTCCAACGTACTTGTGTGCGGAGGTACCGGCTGTACATCGTCCGGCAGCGCTAAGCTGATTGAAACTCTGCGCCGCGAGATTGCCGCGTCGGGGTTGGAGAAAGACGTTAAGGTCGTACCCACCGGATGTTTCGGGCTATGCGCTCTCGGTCCGATTATGGTCGTATATCCGGAGGGTTCGTTTTACTCAATGGTTAAGGAAGAGGACATCGCGGAGATTGTCCGGGAGCATCTGAAAGAGGGACGCGTAGTTACTCGGCTTTTGTATCAGGAAACCGTAAAAGACGGCGTTGTCGGCGATTTGGCTCATACTCCCTTTTATAAGAAACAAATGCGCGTCGCGCTCCGCAACTGCGGTATGATTGACCCGGAGGACATCAACGAGTACATAGCGATGGACGGCTATCAGGCGCTCGCGAAATGTCTGACCGAGTACACTCCGGAGCGGGTAATCGAGATTATCTCAGCGTCGGGACTGCGCGGACGCGGGGGCGCGGGTTTCCCCACGGGTACGAAATGGCGGCTTGCGTACAACAACGCCTCGGAGCAAAAATACGTCTGCTGTAACGCTGACGAGGGCGACCCCGGCGCGTTTATGGACAGGGCGGTTCTGGAGGGCGACCCCAACGTGCTTGTCGAGGCTATGGCAATCGCCGGATACGCAATCGGCGCGAGCCAGGGCTACGTCTATGTACGCGCGGAGTACCCAATAGCCGTAAAACGGCTTAGTATCGCGATTCAGCAGGCAAGAGAAATTGGACTGCTCGGCAGTAATATTCTCGGAACAGGCTTTGACTTTGAGCTTGAAATCCGACTAGGCGCGGGCGCGTTTGTCTGCGGCGAGGAAACCGCGCTGATGACCTCTATCGAGGGTCGCCGCGGCGAACCGCGTCCGCGTCCTCCGTTCCCCGCTCAAAAGGGCGTTTTCGGCGAACCTACGATACTGAACAACGTCGAAACCTATGCTAACGTCCCGCGTATTATTTTGCTCGGCAGCGACTGGTTTTCCTCGATGGGTACGGAGAAAAGCAAAGGCACGAAGGTTTTCGCGCTCGGCGGCAAAATCAACCATACCGGACTTGTTGAGGTTCCGATGGGTACAACGCTCCGCGAGATTATCGAGGAAATCGGCGGAGGAATCCCGAAGGGTAAAAAGTTCAAGGCGGCTCAGACCGGAGGACCCTCCGGCGGTTGTATTCCCGCGTCGAAAATGGAGGTTCCGATTGACTACGACAACCTTGTGGAAATCGGCTCGATGATGGGGTCCGGCGGTCTGATTGTTATGGACGAGGATAACTGTATGGTGGACATTGCGAAGTTCTTCCTGGAGTTCACCGTGGACGAAAGCTGCGGAAAATGCTCGCCCTGCCGTATAGGTACCAGACGTATGCTGGAAATACTCGAAAAAATCACTCAGGGTAAAGCGGAGCTTTCCGACCTTGACAAGCTTGAGGAGCTTTGCAACCATGTCAAGATGAACGCTTTGTGCGGACTCGGGCAGACTGCTCCGAATCCGGTGCTGTCAACGCTTACATATTTCAGGGACGAGTACCTCGCGCATATCGTGAACCGGAAATGCCCCGCTGGAGTGTGCAAGGCTCTGCTGTCCTATTTCGTCAGACCGGACAGATGCAAGGGCTGTACAATGTGCGCTAAAGTCTGTCCGACGGGCGCGATATACGGCGAGCGCAAATCCCCTCACACTATTGACCAGAAAATCTGTATCAAATGCGGCGCGTGTATCGACACCTGCAAATTTGATTCAATTATTCGGCAGTAAGGAGAAGAACATATGACGACAGATATGGTAAATTTGAAGATTAACGGCATACAGGTATCCGCTCCGGCAGGTTCTACAATCCTTGACGCCGCAAGAACCGCCGGAATAGAGATACCGACGCTGTGTTACCTTAGAGAGATTAACGCAATCGGCGCGTGCCGAATCTGCGTTGTAGAGGTCAAAGGCGCGCGTAGCCTTGTAGCGTCGTGCATTTACCCGGTCAGCGAGGGTATGGAGGTTTTAACCTCGTCGCCGATTGTTCTGAAATCGCGCAAGCTCACGCTGGAGCTAATTCTCTCCACGCACAAGCGTGAGTGCCTCTCCTGCGTTAGGAGCGACAACTGCGAACTGCAAAAACTCTGCCACGACTTCAAGGTAGATGACGAGGGCAAATTCGACGGCTTTAACCCCGAGTACAAAGTAGACGATACCTCCGTACATATGAACCGTGACGACAACAAGTGCATACTGTGCAGACGGTGTGTCGCCGCGTGCGCCAGTCAGAATATGTCCGTAATCGGACCGAACGACCGCGGTTTCAAGACGCACATAGGCTGCGCGTTCGACGAGGATTTAGGCAATGTCGCGTGCGTTTCCTGCGGTCAGTGCATCGTCGTATGTCCGACCGGAGCAATCTACGAAAAAGACGAAACCGACAAAGTTTGGGACGCAATCGCCGACCCGACCAAGCACGTTATTGTTCAGACCGCTCCGTCCATTCGCGTTACGCTTGGCGAGTGCTTTGGTATGCCGATTGGCACGAACGTCACCGGAAAAATGGTTTCGGCGTTACGCCGTCTTGGGTTCGACGGAGTTTACGATACGAATTTTTCCGCCGACCTTACCATTATGGAGGAAGCTAACGAGTTCCTCAGCCGTGTTCGCGGAGGCGGCGTACTGCCGCTTATAACCTCGTGTTCACCCGGCTGGGTAAAATTCTGCGAGCATAAATATCCGGAGTTTATCCCGAACCTATCGACGTGCAAATCGCCTCAGCAGATGTTCGGCGCGATTGCTAAAACGTGGTACGCCGAAAAGAAAGGCATCGACCCCAAGGACGTCTTTGTCGCGAGCG
>JAISKY010000204.1 GCA_031260745.1 Oscillospiraceae bacterium | reverse complement strand
CTTGTTTTTGGAAAGCCTGTTTTCTCAGCGAGGTATAAGAAAAGTCGCCGCCGATGATTCGCGCCGTTCCCAATTCGGTCTCAGCAAAATCGGAGCCGGTCATTTTGCAGTCCTCCAGTACAACCGCGAAAAATGAAGCGTTCCTAAAAGTACAGGACAAAAACGCGCAGTCTTTGATAGTTACTCCGTTCAACCGCGCGTTAGTAAAGTCGCAGGATTCAAATACGCAGTTGTACATTACGTCAATATCCGAAAAATCAGTCCGCCGGAAGTTGCAGTTATCAAATTTCACGCGGGATAATTCCTCGGAATCAATCTCCGCGTTTGAGAAATCGTATGAAATGTACTCTTTTTGGTCTATCTGCATTAGCGTTACCTCTCTTATGTTTTAGGCGTCTGCTTTTTGGATTTTGCGGCGGGTTTCGTAATGTTTTTCCTGGCGGCGGCGCTTTTTCTCATTGCCGAGCGTCTTTGCTCCAATTGTACGAGTTTTAGTTCCTCCTGATGTTTATCGTTTTCTTCGTTGTGAACTCTGCGTTCCTCCGCAAGCTTTTCGCGTATCTGCCGCAACACATCGTCCATATTAGTCTGCGCGGTTTTATCGCGCAGCGTCAAAAAATCTTCAAACGCGGCGGGATAGTGGAATTTCTTTTCGCCGTATTCGCCGCTGAATTTAACCGTAACAATCGCCGCGGTTTGACCGATAACCGTTCCCGCTCCGAATTGGCTGTGGCTAACCTGTTGATTCATTATATTCATTGTGTCCCGTCCTTTCTCATTTGTTCTGTTATATAGTCTACTATGGCTTTCCCGAATTTACCTGTCAACCGGGATTTGTGGTAATTGCGCGCCGCATACATATATTATAGCATATTTTTGACGGGAATGTAAGTATTTTTTTGCCTAATTTATAAATTTTCTGCGTTTAGCTTATTTTTTGCGGCACATTACGTCGATTTTCTGACTCGCGACCGTTAACGCGCGTCAAAAACTGCCGTACCATAAAAAGACGCGGCAGTTTTTATCAAGCGATTTTGTTTATCGGTCGCCGACCGCCGCGCTGACGGCTTTAGCTACGGCTTCGCCCAATCCGGCGTCGAACGGTTCCGGAAGCAGACGCTCGGCGGTTACTTCGCCGCCTACGGAGGCGAACTCCGCGATTGCGGCCGCCGCTGCGAGTTTCATTTCCTCCGTGATTTGCTTCGCTCCGGAGTCCAGCGCGCCTCGGAATATTCCGGGGAACGCAAGCACGTTATTAATCTGATTCGGGAAGTCGCTTCGCCCTGTGCCTACAATCGCGGCTCCCGCCGACTTTGCGAGGTCCGGCATAATCTCCGGCACCGGATTCGCCATCGCGAAGATTATCGAGTTACTTCGCATACCGCGTACCATATCGGCGGTCAGAATCCCCGGCGCGGAAACTCCGATAAAGATGTCGCGGTCTTTCACGGCTTCAGAGAGGTTCCCGCGAATACGCTCCTGATTTGTCCAGCCCGCAAGTTCGCGTTGAGGCGCGGACAGCCAGTATTCCGCGGGGTGGATAATGCCGCGGCTCGCAACCATAACGATGTCGTCAAGCCCGCAGGCTTTCAGAAGTTTCGCGGTCGCCGTACCCGCCGCGCCCGCGCCGGAGATTACCGCTTTGCAGTCGCTTAACTTACGCCCCGTAAGTTTCAGCGCGTTCCTAAGCGCGGCGAGTACAACTACGGCGGTTCCGTGCTGGTCGTCGTGGAACACGGGAATATCGAGCCGCGCTTTCAGCTTGTCCTCAATCTCAAAGCACCGCGGAGCGGAAATATCCTCCAGGTTAATCCCGCCGAACGAACCCGCGAGTAACGCTACGGTTTCGACGATAGTGTCCACGCTTTTACTGCGAATGCACAGCGGTATCGCGTCAACTCCGCCGAACGCCTTGAACAACGCGCATTTGCCCTCCATAACGGGCATAGCGGCCTCCGGACCGATGTCGCCTAATCCTAGTACCGCCGTGCCGTCGGTAACTACCGCGACCGTATTTTTGCGTTGAGTAAGCTCAAAGCTCTCGCCGATGTTATCTTTTATCGCTAGACACGCCGCCGCGACTCCGGGAGTATACGCCAGCGACAAATCTTCTTTGCTCTTTATTGACATTTTAGGTATAGTTTCAAGTTTCCCGCCCCACTCACCGTGTAAACGTAACGATTCCTTAGCGTAATCCATTTTTCCCTCCAATGTAACAGTTATGTAGTCATTTTGTATGAGCGTAAAAAGCCATAACCGGCAACGGCGCGATTGCGTTCACGTCCGAATGCTCAATATCGAATATCTCGGCGTTCAGCAGACTTTTCAGCTTTTCGGGCATAGCGCCGTTCTCAACGATATTTTTGTAGGAGCGTACGACATTCCCGCGCTCCCAAACCGCATCTTGTAAATCCGATGACGCGAACGATATTTCGTCTGCTAAAACCCAGTTAGCGTCGCGCGTCGCGCTTATTATCTCACTATGGTGAAACAGCGTTTTTATATTTGAACGAGGGTTAACGGAGTAACCGTTGCATATTGCCTGAACGTGACAGGATTTGTAGTGGCAAAGCTGATTTATATTGGTAATACGCAAGTCCCACTCCGCGAAACATAGAGTATCGGCGAGTTCCCGCGACTTGGCGAATATCGCTGTAAGTTGTTCATACGACGTGAAATACCACGAACAATGCGAGAGTAAGACGTAATCATAGCGTTTCAGCGGCTTGAACGAATCCGACAAAATATCAACACCTAACTCAATCTTGATTTGTTTTCCGAGTTCCGAACCCATAATACGATTTCGGGCTTCGCCTAAAGTTTCCGGAGAACCGTAATTTTCGTCGGCGCAGTCAATGCTATGCACGAAACCGGAGTTTCCTACGGTTTCAGCAAGCGCTAGTGTAGTTTCGCCCTGTCCGCAACCAATTTCCAATACGCTCACACCCTCGCCAATTCGCCAGAAGTCTATCAGCTTTTTCCGGTGAGAACGCTCCGCCATAAATAACTCAATATCTGTCATTTGCTTTTTTCTCCGTTGTATTCTACCGCACTTGACCGTTGCCGTAGATAACGAATTTACTGCTTGTCAGTTCGTTCAGTCCCATCGGACCTCTTGCGTGTAGCTTTTGAGTGCTGATTCCGATTTCCGCGCCAAGGCCGAACTCAAACCCGTCCGTGAAACGCGTCGAAGCGTTAACGTACACCGCCGCCGCGTCAACCTCGTTAAGAAACCGTTGAGCGTTCGCGTAGTCGCTCGTGATAATCGCCTCGCTGTGACCCGTACCGGTCGCGGCGATGTGGCTAATCGCCTCGTCAAGACCGCTGACGACTTTGACCGCGATTATGTAATCGCCGAACTCCGTGTGGTAGTCCTCCGCGGTCGCAAGTTTCACGCTGTCGCCCAAAATCGAGCGCGTTAAAACATCGCCGCGAATCTCCACGTCTTTTTCGTCGAGCTTCGCTTTGACGAGCGGCAAAAACCGCTCCGCGATTTTCTCGTGGACGAGTAGTTGCTCGATAGCGTTGCAGACGCTCGGACGCTGAGTTTTCGCGTTGAATGTGATTTCCGACGCCATTGTGAAATCCGCGCTTTCGTCCGCGTAGACGTGGCAGATTCCGGAACCTGTTTCGATAACCGGAACCGTAGATTGCTCCACCACCGCGCGGATTAACCCCGCGCCGCCGCGCGGAATCAACGCGTCAACGTAGCCGTTCAACTTCATCAACGCCTCCGCAGAGGCTCTTGTAACGTCCTCGACAAGTCCTACGCAGTCCTCCGGAAGTCCCGCTTGTTTCAGGCAGTCGCGGATTATTTTCACGGTGACTATGTTGGAGTTCAGCGCGGCTTTACCGCCCCGTAGAATCAAAGCGTTACCCGATTTCAGGCACAATGCCGCCGCGTCGGCGGTTACGTTAGGACGCGCCTCGTATATGAATCCGATAACTCCGAGCGGAACGCGTTTCTTGATGATTACAAGTCCGTTAGGACGGGTTTTAACGTCGCCGGAACCT
>JAISKY010000192.1 GCA_031260745.1 Oscillospiraceae bacterium | reverse complement strand
TTAGCGTTGAGAGCGTTATCGCTGTTCTTTTCAACGGCTTCGGAAATCTCAGTTATTGTTCCGGCTAAATCCTGAATCGCCGCCGACTGGTCTGTCGCGCCCCTGGCAAGATTATCGCTGCCCTCCGCGAGTTGAGCCGACGAAAGTTTTACCTGAGCCGTAGATTCCGCGATACCTCTTAGCGCCTGATGGTTCATATACAGCATTTTCGCGATACTGTTACCCACGATGTCATTCTCTCCGCGCGGAGTGTATTCGCTGGTCAAATCGCCGTCCGCAAGGCTCTCAATCGCGAGCGCCTGATTTCGCATCATATCCGAAAGCGCGTTCATACTTTCCTGAAGCTGACCTATTTCATCGTGCCTGTCGCGGATTATCCTTACGTCAACGTCGCCTGTCGCGAGTGTTTGAGCCGCCGCTGAAATCAGCCGTATCGGTTTTATCAGTTTGGAAATCTGAGTATGTATTATCGGGAATAGTAAGGCTATACAACCGACGACTATGCAAGCCCACATAATATATGTCCACTCGTTGTCTTTGGATATTTCGTTACCGAATACGCTGTTAGGGTCGTATTTTGTCTCGACGGAAACAAACGCGAACTGCTCACCGGAATCGTCCAACAGCGGATAATCTACGGCAAAGTACAATTCATTTTCCTTGTACATAATGTAGACATAGAACTCGGAGGTAAACGGTTGTAGGTCGTAATATTTATCGCCTTTGAACTTGTCTCCGAATAACGCGTCCGCCGCCGCCGCCGCTCCCGCCAAATCGTTATTAGCGAATGGAACGGCGATTGTCGAGCAATCAGTATCTTGCAGCGAAACCGCGATAGCGTTAAATTCTGAGTACGCGTCACGTAACGCGTCTGACGCGGCAAGCGAGTTTTTTTCTCCGAAATTGTCCAGAAGTCTATCCGTTGTAACAATTGACACTCCGATAAATCCAAACGCGACAAAAAGCAACGGGACAACAACCAATAGCATCACTCTAAACCGAACCGATGAAGTATAACTCATATAACACCTTTTTCAATAGTAAGATAACTCAGTATAACATAATCCATATTATTTGTCAAGCAATATTCTGCATAAAAACCAAAATTTCCTTTTGTTTCTGTATAATATAACTATCCCGCAGCCATATTTTGTATGGACGCAATACGCGTTAGCGGGTTATTACATAACAAGGCTAACGCAAAAATAAGAGCGGACGCTTTTAGCGCGGCGCTCTTATTCCTTGTATTTTCTGAATTTATCCCGCGACCTGTCCCGCTAACAGCAGATAGACCGACGCTACCCACGCGGAAAACGGGAAACCTACCGATTGTCCGGAGTTTATCTTAAATGTCGGGATTCCCATAACAGGTTCTATCCTGTACGGGTGGATTCCAAGCGCAAGTCCCTCCGCGTTCAGCGCGTTTAAGTAACGCGCGGTCAGGGTTTTAGCCGCGTCAACTTCACTGCCGTCAAGCAGACCGAGTATAATCAACGCTTGAGTCGGCGCGACAATCGACCCGTGAGTAAACCCGCTGATAAAGAACTCCGGAGATTGAAGATGTTCACTCGCGATTCCGTAGTCCGTAAGATACTCGCGCTCGTCCAGCAGACGCTCCTTGAGCTTCGCGATAATTTCCTTTGGCAGTCTGTGACCGAGCATAACCGGCTGAAGCTGGGCAATTGAACCGCACTTGTACAACATTCCGCCTTTGGCGGGTAACTTCGCGCGGAATTGTTCGCCGTCCCAAAGCTCGTTTACGAGGAAATCCAGTATGCGCTTACTCTCCGAAGCCCACCGCGCGGATTCTTCGGTTAACCCGAGTTTTTCCGCGAGTTTCGAGCAAGCCTCGCACAACGTAATAATGTACGCCTGCAAATCCGGCGACTGAATAGGCAAACCTTCGTTGAACAGCGTAGACTCGTCGTAGCCGCTTTCGTCTATGTGGTAGTACGACGGAATCCCGGTTTTAGCGTGGTCGTGATGAGTGAACCAATATGTCGTGTACTTCGACAGCTTATCGTAAAGCCGTTGGTAATCACCGCTATCAAGCGCGGAGGTGTCGAAATGCTCAAAGATGTAACACATCGCGAACCCGAAAATCGGCGGCTTAGTGCTTATCCACGTTTCCTGGTGCTGGTCGCTTAGATTGTCCGGAAAAACTCCGAGCTGATTGGTGTAGTCAAACATCGCGAGCAAAACCTCAACGGCGCGTTTCGCGTCTTTACACATCGCCATCGCGTGGAATCCGTGGTGCCAACCGAACGCTCTGTCCATAAACAGTTTGTGCATATAAATCGGCGTACTTGTAAGAGAACCTCTCGGACCGAGTTGACTGTGCCATACATTCCACGCGGCGCGTCTTGCCATATCGCCGTACGGTAACGGCATAACCGGATAACTCGCGAAAAAATCCTCAAAGTCCGCAAGAGTTTTCGCGTAAGCCTCGTCAAACGGCGCGTAGCTGTCCTTAGCCAATCCGTTGGAGATGTACTCGTGAATCGCAAGCTCACCCGTAACGTCAATTTTGCAGGGATTCGGACGAACCTCGGCGTAGTTCCAGAAAATGTTATGTTCCATCTTGCCGGATATGCTGTTAAACAGCAGTTTACCCATAAAGTTGAACGCGATTTCGATTTCCTTGCCGTCATTACGAGCGTACGCGCCCTCGTGCATTCTAGGCTCGTTCTCAAACCTCAGAGTTACGCCGTTTGTGCGGATTCGCATAATCTGAGGGTCCTCGTAGGTGAACTCAACGGAACCTTGCTTAGTGTTAACGGTCAGCTTAGCTTCGTCGCACTCGTAGATGAACGGAAGTTCGTTACCGCTTTTATCAATCGGTACGAGCCTAAGCAGATTCGCGCGTTCGTGCATTACGCCCTCGGAGCGATAAATCGACAAGTACAGCTTTTTGTCGTCATAGTTCTGATATATCCCAAAGAACGAACGCGCGATAGTAAACGGCAGACGCTCCAGCGAAAATTGCTTGTTTGTTCCGAATATTGTCATTGTTATTTTTCCTCCTTTTCATCGTCCAGCAAACTCGCCAGTATAATAAACACTACCGCGCCCCAACTGCTCAGATGGCACACTACGTCTAGCGCGCTGAACGGAAACACAGGGTTAACTGTATTGTACGGTTTAGGATTCTTGCCTTTCGGAGCTTTCAGAGTAACGGTTTCCGGTCCGGTTTCAAGCATATCGCCGCACCAGTCCTTAGCGTTGCGCTTCGCTAAATCCGTCTTTCCCGCGAGGTACAATCCTACCGTCATCATTAGCTGAACCGGAGCCAACAACAGACCAAGCATAAACGCTCCGCTGGTTGAGTCGTAATAAGGACTGCTCAAAGCCTCCGATACGATTCCCGCGCCGGAGATAAAATCTTTCTCGATTTTGTCCGCGATTTTGTCAATCACGTCCCGAGGTAAACGCTTACCGAGAATAATCGGCTGATACAGCGCGACGCTTTCCGTGTCGATAATCTCACCGGTATCGGCTTTAATCGCGACGAACTTCTCACCGTTCCAGAATTTTTCCAGTAGCTCCGAAGTTAGCCGCTCCGAATCTTTTTGCCACTTTGCGCTCATATCACTGTCGCCTAGATTGCCCGCGAGTTTTGTCAGGCACTCCGTTACGAGTATCAGAAACGCGTACAAATCCGGGCTTGAGGTCGGCATACCTTTAATGAAAATTGAAGCGTCGTCCCAACCGCTTTCGTCGCCGTGAACGTAAGCGAATAATCCGTTGAACACACGGAAATCCCGCCACCACTGAAACCACTTAGCCAAAGGCGCGTACAGACGCTCGCAATGCTCCGTCGTCAGAGCGTCAAGCCCGACCTTTCCGATGATATACGCCAGCGCAAACCCCTGAAACGGCGGCTTAGGAGCAATCATATTAACGTGAGCGTGCGTCGCGCCGTCAGGCAATTGTCCGAACTCGTCCTGAAGCGTGAACATTGACTCCAACAGCGTCACCGCCGTATCAATATCGCCGTACAGCGCCATAGCGTGGTACGACTGATGCCAGCCCATAGCCCGCATTAACATTCCGTTTCGCATCATCAACACGAAGTCGGTTTTAAGTTCGCCCTTTGGGAATGCGTAACAAACCCAGATAATGTAAATCGAAAACAACCGCAGTTGCTCGTACTCGGCGGGAACAGACGGATATTTCTCGCACCAGCGTTTGAAATCGGA
>JAISKY010000176.1 GCA_031260745.1 Oscillospiraceae bacterium | reverse complement strand
CTGAAAGTTAAATGGCTTGCGATTGCGGAGTTTCTTTTCTTCCTATACGAGGTAATTGTGCTACCGATGCCGTTGAAATTTTTGCCGCTGGTGAGTATCCTTAATCTCGTACTGATATGCGGCGACCTGATTGCCGGGCAATTCCGCAAAATCCGCAAACCTAATATTCGCGGAGCAAGATGGAAAGCTCAGACTCAACCAAGGGCGCGTCCGTCAACGTTTACCTCCGATGTGGGTTCGGGTAACTCGTTCACGGAGCGCAAATGCTCCGTGTGCGGAAAATCCGCCGCCGAACACCCGGAGTTGGAGTTCAGGTATTGCTCGCGCTGCTCCGGTATGCACTGTTTCTGCGAGGAACACATTAACGCTCACGTACATTTCGGGGAGTAAGACAGCGACGGTAACTCACAAGTATGAGCGGACACCACAGTCCGCTCATACGCTTATCAGAGTAACGCGCCGCCAATAAATTCTCTTTGTATGATTTGCTATAATAACGCTCGGCTTGCGAGAGATTTTTTTATGATTTGATTGACAAGTTAACTAAAGTATGTTAATATGAAATTATCAATATTTGAAAGGCGGACACCCGATATGCCGCGAGTTAAAATAAACCCCGTAGACGCGTCTAAACCGTTTGATATGCCTACAATGGACGTAAGCGGAATTTCGCGCAAGTGGCTTGACGTTGACTATACTCCGAATAAACCTCACCCGTCGCGTAAACTTGACGTTTACTTACCCGAAACCGGCGACGGTCCGTTTCCCGCTTTGATTTGTATTCACGGCGGAGCGTTTTGGGGCGGAGCGAAGAACGATTTTCAAGCCGCGCCGTATATGGAGGCTTTAGACGAGGGCTTCGCGGTTATCAGCGCGGAACAGCGTCTTTGCAATCAGCTTCCGGACGGTTCATATAATCCGGAGGGCGTATTTCCGAATCCGATATTTGACTTCAAGGCGGCAATCCGTTTTTTGCGGGCTAACGCCGCTAAATATAAACTTGACCCCGACCGCTTCGCGACGACAGGCGGTTCAGCCGGAGGCTACCACGCGGTTATGGCGGCGGCGACCGCCGACGTTGATGCTATGTATGACGCTTCGCTCGGTTGGGCTGACGTAAGCGGTAAAGTTCAGGCTGTGTTTGACTGGTTCGGAGTCGGAGATTTAGTCGTACAATCCGAGTTCACGGAACACACTCCGGGTATGAAACTTCCCGATGGAACGGAGTTCAAAATGGCAAACTACGCCGACGTATTTCTCGGCGTTAACGCTCGCGAGAATACCAATTTGGCTTACTTCGCAAGCCCGGAAACGTGGATTACCAAAGGCCTGCCGCCCGTACTGATTCAGCACGGAATCGCGGACGAAGTCGTACCGATTGAGTGTTCACGCAGAATCGCCGCGAAAATTGAGGAAATCTGCGGTAAAGACTGCGTCGTCCTGGAACAGTTCGAGGGCTTTACTCACGGCGACGCCGGATTTAATACTCCCGAAAATATAAAGCGTGTAATTAACTGGCTGAAAGAGAAACTTCTGTGAAGCAAGTATTATTCGTATGTACCGGAAACACGTGCAGAAGTCCATTAGCGGCGGCAATGTTCAAATCGCTTGCGCCCGCAGGTTACGCGGCGGACTCCTGCGGAACTGACGTATATTCGCCGCGCCCGGTTTCAAACGGTTCGTTCAAAGCCGCGAAAAAATACGGGTTGTCGTTGAAAAACCATCGCTCTAAACAAGTCAGCGACCGTCTGGTAACGGAGGCTTGCGTAATATATTGCCTTACGTCCGGACACGCGTCGATGCTGAAATCAGACTATCCGGATTACGCGGATAAGATAAAAACTTTGGCTGACAGCGATATACGCGACCCGTTCGGAGGTTCCGACGAGGAATATTTGCGCTGCGCGGAGCAAATATACTCCGCCGTAAAAAAAATTGTTGAGAATTTGTAACACTTTTTCATTTTTTAGAAAAGTACACAAAAGAAAATTATATTTTACAAACTATGCTGACGACAATTCCTTGTGAGCTTTCTCACATACCGCGAATACTGGAAATTGAGCGCGCGTCCTTCGATGACCCGTGGACAGAACGAATGTTCACCGACGAACTAAAGAATCCGCGCGGATATTATCTTGCCGCGCTTGACGGAGACAATATTATCGGGTTCGCGGGAATGTTCTATCTGCTTGGCGAGGGCGAGATACGCAACATTGCCGTCGCGCCCGAAGCCCGTAAGCGCGGAGTAGCCTCCGCTTTGCTGAACGCGATTGAAGCTAAAGCCATGGAAGTTAACCTTTCCGGGATTACGCTTGAGGTTCGCGTAAGCAACCAGCCCGCGATTGAGCTTTATTCAAAGTTAGGATATAAATCGCTGGGAATCCGTCCCGGCTATTACATAAAACCGCGTGAGGACGCGATTATTATGATTAAGAATATAAAAAGAATGAACAAAGTATAATATTACCATATCGAAAGGAGAATCTATTCCTCTCTATAACGCATAAACGACATTTCAGAATTGTAAAAAGTATTAATATTTTGTAATAAATTTATGGAAAGGCATAAAGTTTCCGGTGTTTTGTACGAAATTACAATTAAGCTGGTTTTCATAACATTAGCTGTATCCATATTTTTATAACAAAATCTAGGAGAAATACGATGAGAAATGTATTTATCAAAGGAGTTCCGCACAACAATTTCGTTTGGGAGAATCTCGGCGACATAGAAGAAGGGAGAGGCGACCTCGGAGAAACAATGCCTGTACTGGTCTATCGGTTAATGCAGCACACATTGCTGGAAGCCGTAACTAACGGTATCGGATTCAGCAAGGCAAATGAACATTTTCGCAAAGCCGGGTTCCTTGCAGGTTTCGAGTTCGCCAAACATCTGCTTAACTTAAAGGCTGATTTCAATTCATTTGCCTCCGAGCTTCAAACACAACTAGTGCAAATGAAAATAGGCATTTACCGTATGGATATTTTTGATACGGAAACCAGAAAAATTATCATTTCGGTAGGCGAACGTCTGGACGGAGAACCGCTTTCAGACCCGACTGTATGCAAGTACGAAGAAGGCTTTCTCGCCGGGATTATGGAAGCCTACGCCGGAAACCGTTACGAGGTTCAGGACGTAGGACATTTAACCGACGAAGAACACGCCAGTAATATTATTTCTATAGACAGAGGAAACACTATGAAAAATGTATTTATTAAAGAAGTACCGCATAACAAGTTTGTGTGGGAAAACTTAGGCGACATTGAAGGCGGTCGCGGTGACCTC
>JAISKY010000006.1 GCA_031260745.1 Oscillospiraceae bacterium | reverse complement strand
CCGGCTAATTTGTTGGCTTTTTGCGCGGGCTGGTATTGAGGTCACACTTATGAGCGAACGCAAGATAATAACCGCGCTGGTTACGGGCGGCGCGGGCGGAATTGGTTCCGCGATTTGCCGTAGGCTTGCGGCTGACGGTTACTTTGTCGCGGTCAACTACAACTCCGGTCGGGAACGAGCGGAGCGGCTCGCTTCGGAAATTGGCGGAGTCGCTCTCAAAGCTGACGTAGCCGACGCGGTGGAGGTCGCGGCGATGATAGAAAAATTCGGAGCGGTTGACGTTTTGGTAAATAACGCGGGGGTCGCGGACTACGGACTGTTTCAGCTTACAACCGCCGAACAACGGGCGCGGGTGTTTGCGGTTAACATTATGGGCGCGATGAACTGCGCGGCGGCGGTTCTGCCGGAGATGCTCCGCGCTCAAAGCGGGTGTATTGTTAACATTTCGTCGATTTGGGGCGAGGTCGGAGCCTCGTGCGAGGTCGTGTACTCCGCGAGTAAAGCCGCTCTGATTGGGTTTTCGAAGGCGCTAGCGCGGGAGGTTGAGCCGTCGGGGATTAGGGTTAGCTATATCGCTCCCGGAGTGATTGACACTCCGATGAACGCGCGGTTCACGCGAGAGGAACTGGCGGAAGTCGGTCCGATTGGTACGCCGGAGGACGTCGCGGAAGCAGTAGCGGCGGCAATCGGCTCTGAATAATGTTTCAACGCAAAGGGCAGTCTTTCCGGTTTAAGGAAAGACTGCCCAGTTGATTATTTATGCTCTAAGTTTAGTTCTCGAACATCGGGGTGCTTAGGTAACGCTCGCCGGTGTCAGGCAATACGGCTACAATAACCTTACCCTTATTTTCCGGACGTAACGCGACCTGAGCCGCCGCCCAAACCGCGGCTCCGCTGGAGATTCCCACGAGTAAACCCTCGGTGTGCGCGACGCCGCGGCTTGCCGCGAACGCGTCCTCGCTTTTAACGCGGATAATCTCGTCATAGACGGAAGTGTTCAGCGTGTCCGGCACAAAGCCCGCGCCGATTCCCTGAATCTTATGCGGTCCGGCTTTACCCTCGGAGAGTACCGGGCTGTCGTCAGGTTCAACCGCGATAACTTTGATGCTGGGGTTCTTTGATTTCAGGAACTCGCCCGCGCCGGTAATCGTACCGCCGGTGCCGACTCCGGAAATAAGAATGTCCACTTTGCCTTCGGTATCGTCCCAGATTTCCGGACCGGTAGCTTCATAGTGGATTTTCGGGTTAACGGGGTTCTCGAACTGACGCGGAATAAACGAATTGGGAGTAGACTCCGCGATTTCGTTAGCTTTCGCGATTGCGCCTTTCATACCTTTCGCGCCCTCGGTAAGTACAAGCTCCGCGCCGTAGGCGGCGAGCAGCTTGCGGCGCTCAACGCTCATCGTTTCGGGCATCGTAAGGATAACGCGATAGCCCCTGGCGGCGGCGACGGACGCTAAGCCGATTCCCGTATTGCCGCTTGTCGGCTCCACGATAATGCTGTCCGGCTTTAACTTGCCCGTGTCCTCCGCGTCTTTAATCATCGCCCACGCGATACGGTCTTTGACGCTGCCCGCGGGATTGAAGTATTCAAGTTTCGCGAGCACAGTCGCGCCGAGCTTCTGACCGGCGCTGTAATTTGTGAGCTGTAACAACGGAGTATTTCCGATAAGCTCTACCAACGATTTTGCAATCTTTGCCATAATTATTCCTTCCTCCGATAAAACATACTTATTATGTATGTATACTAACACATTACTCGCTGTTTGTCAAGACCTTTTTTTGTCGTTTGCAAAAAAATAATATTATTTTGTAGGGGCGCGATTTCGTATTGTTTTGTAGGGGCACGGTATACCGTGCCCCTACGTAATATGCCGTAAACCTATAGTGCGTTTTCAGTGCGCGTTATGAAGTCCTCCTGAATCTTCGGGTCAAGCGTAACGAAGTACGTCGAGAATCCCGCGATTCGCACAATCAAATCCTTATTCTCAAGCGGTTTATCCTGAGCCTCGCGCAACTTGTCGGTACTGACTACGTTGAACTGTACCTGCATTCCGCCGAGCTTGAAGTACGTCGCGAACAAGTCACGCAGTTTTACCGCGCCCTCGTCGCCGTGTACGGAACTCGGAGTAAAGCGAATATTAAGCTGGTCGCCGTTGGAGAGTACGTCGTGCGGAAGTTTTGCCGCGCTGATTAAGTACGCCGTCGGACCGTTCTTGTCGAAGCCCTGACGTGAGCTAATCGCGTCCGCGATTGGTTCGCCGGCTTTGCGTCCGTCTGGAGTCGCGCCCAACATCGCGCCAAGTCCGATGTGAGCCGTAACCGTGAACGTACCGCCGCTGTATTTGCCGCGAGGTCCCTGCTCCGTTTTCATTATCTTACCGAAAGTGCCGAGCGCCCACGCCGCAAGCTCGTCAACTTCCTCAATGTCATTGCCGTAATGCGGTACGTCATTGATTATCGTCTGGCGAAGCTGTTCGTAGCCCTCCCAGTTCGCGTGAACGGCGTCGTAAAGCTCTTTTAGCGTTACCGTCTTATCGTCGAAGCAGAGCTTCTTGATAGCCATAAGGCTGTCGCCGACATTAGCGGTTCCGCACGCGGTAAGTCCGGTACGGTTGTACTTCGCTCCGCCCTCGGTAACGTCCTTGCCGGATTCCATACAACCCTCCATCATCGTCGAGGCGACGACGCACGGGAAGTTTTGAGAGTACGCAAGTTCGTACATAGATGCGAACGATACCGTCCAGTCCATAAGATACTGCATTTCCTTGACGAACGTGTCCTTGATTTCGTCAAAGTTGTCGTATTCGTAAAGTTTCTTGCACGGCAGTGCCATAACTCCGCTCATCGGATTCACGCCGCCGTTAATTACAAGCTGCATAACCTGCATCATATTCCAGACGGAGTTACCGCCGTCGTTGCCCGACGCGGACCACTCGTTACCCGTGCCGCCCGGCTCAACGCAACCGACGATACTGTAGTTGCACGCGTCGTTATACGCAAGCCCGTCTCTTTGCAGCGCGGGAATGATTACCTCGTCGTTTTCAAGTTGAGGCATACCGCCGCAAATTTTACTTGATTCAATCGCAAGCCGCCAGATTTTCTCCGGAGTTTTCTTATTAATACTAAGCGCGACCGTCGGGTCCGGAATCTTCATACGACCGTAGGTTTCCAGTATCAGGCGCGTGACTTCGTTGCTGTCGTCCTCGCCGTCCGGAGTGGAACCGCCGATTGTCAGCACGATTCCGCCGGTTGCCGTCATTCCGGTATAGATTGCCATATACGCGTTCATTCCGCTTTCGTTAAGCTCGATAACTTTACGGTTGTTCAGCATCATTCCGTGAATAACCATAATGTCGCATATACGCATAACAAACGCGTCGGTGTACTCCTGAGCCTGAGCCTCGGTGATTCGTCCGGCTTGGAATTCGCGGTCTAACAGTTCGCCGACGTACTTGTCAACGCGTCCCATTGACTGACCGTGCTGCTGAGTATCCGTAGCGAGCATAATCTGATAGAACAGAATAACCTGCAAACCCTCCCAGTATGTACGCGCCGGGTTCTCCATAATCCACTCAAGCGAATCAGCCATACGGAGCAATTCGGTTTCGCGGGCTTCGTCGTTAGCCGATTTAGCCTTAATACGGCAAGCCTCGGCATAACGCTTCGCCATTAAAATCGCCGCGTCGCAAACTCTGACGATTGAGTGGTAAAACACGTGCTTCTTAGCTTTATCTCCGAATAGTTTGCCTCTGTTTTCCTCGATTTTAGCGAGAGCCTGACGGCGAACCTCGCCGAATCCCGTATTGACGGCTTTGTTGAAGTTCGCGACGTAGTGACCCTGAATACCGCCGCCGACCATCCACGTTCCGTCGGGACGCTGCCAACCGCCCATACACGCGCCGTTGCCGAACGCGCTGTAGAAGTCCTCTGTTACCGCGCCGTTGACGCACGCGCTGATACTGCAATTCTTCCAGACATCGTACGCGTCCTCCAAAATGTCGCGCTGGTCGTCGGTCATATGTATTGCTCCGCCCGACTGCCACGCCTGTTTGAAGGTTTCCTTGTCGATGATGCCTTGAATCCAACCGGGGTCGGTATCGACGTAAACGGAAAGGCAACGCTCCGTAGGTCCCGGAGTACCGACAAAAACGTCGTCGTCGAATACGTTGATTTCGCGGTTTTTCGCCCAGTGGAGCAACGCGCCGGAGCGTCTAAGCTGAGGATGCTCCGCCATGTGCTGTCTGTAATACTCCGTGTACAGTTTAGTACGTTCGGTATTGATGGTTATGTCCTCGCCGTGAGTAAAAGCGTCGCGGCGCTCACGTATCCGCTCGATACGTTCAGTTACAGGTGCGAATTTGAACATTGAAATTACCTCCAGTGCGAATGTTTATTTATTTTTAATAACATTATACCACTATACGCGGAAGATTTCAAGCATTTTTTTAGAAAATTAATAATGATTAATCATTATTGTTAAGATACTTGAAAATTAGCGGCGTAACCGTATCATATTTTGTCTTGCAATTTCGGAAAAACTGTGCTACAATATTCAAAATACGCTGTTACAGATTATTGCGGAGGAACAACCTTTTGACCAATTTACGTTTATATTTGACAAAACTCGTTAGCGAAGCGTTTGAACTCGCGGGTTATGACGGAGCTTTAGGCGTCGTTACCGCGTCTAATCGCCCCGATTTGTGCCAGTTCCAGTGTAACGGAGCTATGTCCGCCGCGAAAATTTATAAGCAGAAACCAATTTCCATTGCGGAAGCCGTAACGGAAAAACTTTCCGCTCTATGCTCTATGCTCTCCGCTTTTGCGGTCGCTCCCGGTTTTATCAATATAAACGTAAGCGACGAACTGTTGGCGGAACGAATGAACGCTATGCTTACCGACGAGCGTCTGCTGCTACCGAAAACTGACGAGTCTAAAACCATCGTACTTGACTACGGCGGGCCTAACGTCGCTAAAAATTTGCACGTCGGGCATTTAAGACCCGCGATAATCGGCGACGCGCTATATAGAATCGGTAAGTTCCTCGGATATAACGTGATTAGCGATATTCACCTCGGCGATTGGGGACTTCCTATGGGGCTTGTTATCGTAGCGTTGCTGGAGCGCGGAATCAATATCCGAGACCTGTCGCTGGACGAGCTTAACGCAATCTATCCAGACGCGTCGGCGCGTTCCAAAGAAGACGAGGAGTTCGCCGAAGAAGCTCAACGCGTAACCCGCGAGCTTCAACAGGGTAACGAGCAATACCGCAAAATCTGGGAGGAAATCCGCGAAATCTCTATTGCCGACGCTAAAAGCAACTACGACGCGCTTAACGTACGCGATTTTGACTACTGGTACGGCGAAAGTACGGCTCAACCCTACGTCGCGGACGTGATTGCGATGCTAACCGAGCGCGGCCTGTTAAAAGACGACGACGGCGCTCAAATTGTCGCGGTCAAGCGCGATGACGATAAGGAACCTATACCTCCGCTGATTATACTAAAACGCGGCAGAGCGATG
>JAISKY010000297.1 GCA_031260745.1 Oscillospiraceae bacterium | reverse complement strand
TACTTACACCGTGCAGATAACCGGGTATCCCGGCGACTCCGCGTTGTTCCAACTCTCCAATTACGCTAATACCTCCGTCACCGTAACCGTCGGTCAAAACGGAACCGGAGCGGCGACCGGACTTTTCGTACTTACGTTAAAAGTCGGAGATGTTCTTCGCCTGGTCCCCGTTACGGGCTTTATCAGCGCGGGCGTACAGGTTTCGTTTGCCTCCATTTATATCCGCAAGCTCTCGTAAGCCGCGCGCCGCGCCGGGCAGTTCCATTCAAGATAAAAAAACCGCGCCGCCGTCAGGGCAGGCGCGGTTTGTCTGACGAACTCCTGCTAACAATTCACTTTTTCCTATCCGAACCGGCTATACAAAAAAATATAGTTGACATCTCCGAATTTTGTGTTACAATGTAGACATAATACATAACGTGGTGAAGGTAATTAAAAATGAAAATACAAAGTGTAAAAGCTCAAAATTCGCCGACTGTTGGAGCGTTAGCGCCGCACAGCCACGAAAACGGAGGAGTGCGCGGCATCGTATTTCAGCGTACCTTAAGCACGCTGAACGGTCAGAAGCGCGAGGACGAGCTTAACCAAATGGTCGCTAAGATTGACGAACAAGGCAAGCGCCTTAGCGAGCATATTGACGTCGCGGAGTTTGCCCGCTACCGCGCCTTAATTAAGGAGTTCCTCGACGATTTAGTCAGCAACGGCTACGAGTTTGAGAAGGACAACGCGTTCGACGGCAGAGGCCGCCACCGCTTCCTCGTAACGATAAAAACCGTCAACGAAAAACTTGACGAGCTTGGCAAGGAGATAATGACCGAGCAAGCCGACAACCTAAGCGTCCTGGACGCGGTTGACGACATACGTGGTCTGATTGTGGACATTTTTTCCTGACGACAAGCGCGAAATCCATAAAGGCTCGCGGATTTTGACTCTCTCTGTTTATCAGCCGAATCGGCTGTATGACAGCCCAAGTCCGCTTTCAAGCCAATGCACAAGTCTGTCCATCGGCGACCACGCGTTTACGGACAGAGCGTAACACACAAAATAGTACAATGCCGCCGCCGTAATCAAAGTTACGGCGGCGATTTCTTTAGCGTCGCGCCGCTTAATAAGCCCCGGCAATTCATACGCGGTCAAAGCCGCGAATCCGGCAATCACGAAAATCATACCGCTCCCCCTCTGTCCGGCAATTTCGCCTTACGCTTAATTACCGCAATTACAAGCGTGAACATCGGAAGAACAAACGTAAACAACGCCCAAATAAACGGAGTCGTATTTACCGCGTAAAAATAGCTGTCCTCCGGCGACTCCAGCGCGTACAGGGAATACGCCGCTATAAAAGCCGCCATCGGAACCACCAAAGCCTGATACGTTTTCAGCCTGAACACTTTTCTTAACGCGCTAAGCGATACGAAAAACGAAATCAGCACTCTGAACAAACTGCATAACAACATAATCAGCGAGTAAATACTTTCCGTCCTCGAAACGGTGTCGGACTTCCCCGTCATTCTGGCTGCCTCCAGCGACGGCAATCTGGTGAATTGCACCAGAGGACCCAGCAAAAGCACTTCTCTCAGATGAATCTGAATCATATACACCATCGCTATCAGCATTATTATCAGCATTGATTTACCCATATTTACTTTCTTTCCGGTACGTCCCGCGAACACCATCAGCGCAAGCCCCTCGCCGTACATTATCGTCGAGGATATATGCGACGACCGCGCGTAAACGCCGGGGCTTTGAACCATCGCCGGAGCCGTAAAGTCTATATCCATCTGCGGTATCGCCTGTATAAAACTAATCGCGTTCAGCACCAGCATCAGTATCACAAGCGCGCCGGACGCTCTGCCGACTGTTATAATTCCTTTCTTGATTGCGTATACCGCCGCCATTACAATCATAATACCGCAGACGACAATCGGAGTACCGCGCAGCAGATACGTCGCGGAAAACGCGCTCATCTCAACGTGGTTAAGCGTAGCGACATTAAGAAAAAACAAAAAATATAGAAACGTGACTATTCTCCCGCCTATATTCCCGAACACCAATTCGTTAATCTCGTATAGACCCGTATTCGGAAACATATTACCGATACGCCAACAGAAAATCAAAGTCGGCAAAAACATCACAAATCCCATAATCGGTATTAGCCACGCGTCGCGCCCCGCTATCGCGCTGACAAACGAGGTATGCAAAATCGTACCCATCATAAAGAATACGCCTATTGAAATAAACTGCCATTTAGTTAGCTTCTTTTCTGACATTTATTCACTCCCCTGCTATTGTATGTTTTTCAATACCGCGCCCGAGCTGTACATCTTAGACGTTACGCTTATACTGACGGGTAAATTCCTGAATTCCTCGTCCCAGTTTTTAATACTTGACTCGCTTTCGCGCGGATAACGGCAGTAAATTATGTCGGCAAAGTCAAACACGTCCGCGTTAAGTTCGCGACTGCGCGTTATCACGTCTGCAAGCCGTTCAAACATAGCCGCGTTAACCATTTTCTCCGCGTTATGCCTGGCTTCGTCGGAGTACAACTCGCCGATTTCGGAAACGTCGGAAACCCGGAACTCCAGATAGACCTCCGCGTTTACGGATAACTCTCCGTTTTCGCATTCAGGCTTTACCGAAGCGGAGCTTTTCGTAATTTCAAACGTGAACACGCCGTTGTCCGGAAGCTCTATCGTGGCGATTCCGCCGCCATATTTGTTGGTCAGAATCAGCATAGACCTGGCTTGTTCCTGGTCAAGCTCGCCCACCATTTTATATTTGTCGAACACAGCGACGCCTTTTGTCTCCAGCGCGCCTTCTTCAAGCTGCTCTATAATCGGCAGAGTAGCTGACGAGTTCGACACCGCGTTACGCAGAAAATCGTCCATCGTAATTTTGCGAACCACCATATCAACTCTGTTAGTTGATAACATTCCTGCGAGCCTTGACACGGGCAAACGCTCCAGTTTCAACTCTACGTCAAGCAAATCGGACGCTTTACCGTCGGCGATAACAATCGGAATATTGAATCTGGCTTCAGACTCGCGGTAAAAGTAGTCCATTATCTGTTCGAGTCCGCCTTCAGCGGCCTCCTTGCCGATTACTATCATCTCCATATGTCCGTTGTAAATTTCACGGCTCAACTCGGTTTCAAACTGGTGCATTTGCTGTTGAATACCTATACCGGTACTCGACGCGTTAAAGTACGCGTCCTGGTTGTCGCCTCCGGACATAAACTTCAGATTACTCGGTTGAGCAATCTGAACCGTAACCTCGTACTCTCCGTCCGCCGCCGCGTCTACGCCAATCCCCATTACTATCGCCAACGTGGTTATTTCCTCCGACGACCAGCACCCGGAAAGTAAAAACGGCATACACAATGCCAATAATATTGACGCTGTCTTTTTCAAACTCTACCTCACCATTTATTATTTTACGGTTCGCTTCCCTCGTTAGGCAAACCTTCGGTGAACGTCGCTCTGTTGTACGGTGCTTTACGCCTTTTATCCAGCGTGTGGAACGGCGACGGTCGGTTTATCATCATCTCTACGGGAATCCTGACAATCGTATCGCCGAGTTCGCGAGGCGACAGCGGCGCAATCGGGTGCAAATACGGAGCGCCTATCGACGTAAGCGACGTTAGGTGCAAATATACGCACAGCAGCGTCATTACAAGCCCGAAACCTCCGGTCAGCGACGCCGCAAGCAATAACAGCCACCGCAAAACCGCTACCGCGTTCGACGCCGTAGGCGACACGAATCCCGACATCGCCGACAACGCTATTACAATCACCACAGGAGCGCCGACTACTCCCGCCTCTATCGCCGCCTGCCCCATTACCAGCGCGCCGACTATACTAACCGCTTGTCCGGCGGGTCTGGGCAAACGAACTCCGGCCTCGCGCAATATCTCAAACGTAAGCAGCATTACCGCGGTTTCTACCGTCAGCGAAAACGGAGTCCCCTCGCTTGCGGACGCGATTGTATACAACAGCGGAGCGGGTATCAGCTCCTGGTGAAAGTTTACAAGCGCGACGTAGAACGCCGGCAGCGCTAGACTTACAAAAAATGCGGCAAACCTTATCAACCTTAAAAACGTCGCGAAATACGGTCGTATCGCGTAATCTTCCGGAGAATGGAAATTCTCCACAAACAACATCGGCATTGTCAGCGCGAACGGAGTTCCGTCAACCAGCAAGGCGCATCTGCCCTCAAGCAGTTTCCCGGCTACTACGTCCGGCTTCTCCGTTGAGCCGATTGTCTGAAAGACCGAGTACGGAGCGTCCTCGATGTATTCCTCAATATATCCGCTTGAAAGTACCCCGTCAACGTCAATCAGTTCTAAACGCCGCCTGACTTCGTCAATCAGTTCGGGGTTCGCCACGTCGTCAAGCCAGCACAGGCACATCGCCGTTTTGGACCGCTCCCCTATTTGAATAAGCTCCATTCTCAAGTGAGTGGTTTTCAGTTTACGGCGTACTAAAGCGGTGTTCATTTGCAGTGATTCGGTAAACCCCTCGCGAGGACCGCGAATTACTGTTTCGGTTTCGGGTTCGCTGACCTGACGGGTTGGAAACCCTTTCGTATTGTAATATTCGGCGGAGCCGATTCCGTCAATGAATACGACAGTATCGCCGCTCAGCATTGCTTTAGCGGCTTCCTCGTCGGAAAACGCAGAACCGGTCTCGCTGACATTTACCGGACGACCCCTCATAAGCGGTTTAATCACGTGTTCGCTGATAACCTTAGCGTTAACCAAACCGTCAATAAAAATTACCGCCGCTTTAGTACCGTCCGGCAATTCAAACTCCCGAACTACAAAATCCCTGTCGCCGCGGAACATAGCTTCCATACGCTGTATGTTTTTTTCAACTGACTCTGACATTTTATCACCCTAACAAGCAAAAATCGGGAATGCTCGAAACTATTGTTTCCCTTTTTATACTGTTTATACGGTCAGCAAATCCGTTAGACGCCATAATACGCGAATCAATACCGAAAAAACTCCGGCAGTCATAAGAACTGCCGGAGTTTTTTGTTTTTGTAAGAAACACGCTGTTTTTTGCAATGGCATTTAGAAACGTGATTCGATTCGCCTTTTCGATACGGACAAAATCCAAGAACCATCAGGGCTCGCGGATTTTGATTATCACCTGTCAAAAAGAGTCGGCTACTGTACTTGCAGAACAGCGGGACTGTTCAATATCTGCGAGCTATACAGGAACAGAGCGTCCGAGCCGCGCTCAAACGTAACAAACTCCGGCAGATATGCGAAATTGATATAACGCAGGTCAATCAGCGTTATCTTACGATACGTAGCGGTCAGCAAAGGCGCGAGGCTCGACGCGAACGAGTCGCGGAACAGGTAAAGCTCCCGCTCGGAGTTGGAGTTAGCGTTCTCAATAACAATCAGCGGTTGAGCGCCGCGAAGAAACAAATCGTACGGGTCGCGCCCGGAGAACGCGTCCAAATCGTACATCTCGCCGTACTCCCATTCAAGCGTTTTCTCGTTCAGATAACGCGCCGTCAGCGTGCCGGACGGTATCAGGTACGTCAAAACGTCGGATTTAACCGGAAGCGCAAGCTGACCCGCATACACGCCCTGAAATTCTCCCGCGGTTTCAGAGTAAAATGTTTGGGCGTCATACTCAAAATCCATTTTGCTTCCAAGCTTCTCCGCGACGCCCGAAAGCCTACTCTGGTCCCAGTGCAAATCCGTACGGTAGAAACTGCCGTTATCCAGCGAGTCGTAAAGGTCAACGCGCGTAACCTCCGGCAATTCCTCCGCGAGTATAGCGTTCGCCGCGTCAACGTCAAAGCTGGGGTAATTTCGTTCCGCGTAGACGCTTTTGTCCGGGATTACCGAGTAATATACATTCAACCCGTCAAGAGCTTCGGCGGCTTTACGTATTTTCGCGGCGGTCTGACGCGCGGACGTTTCATCAAGCGGAGTAAACTTACCCGCGCCGAACGCTCCTAAGTACAACCCGTCCTTATCGGTCTGCATAAACGGATAAAACACCGTAGCGGCTCTGACGGAGCGCAACGCGTCGCGGAATACAAAGCTGTCCGCGGCGAAGTCCTCAAATCCGTCCATAAACGACGCGGAGGTCACGGACTTCCACGTAAACGCGGGCATAGCCGCAAGCGTTCTGCGCTCGCTCTGAGAAACCTCCGGCGGCGTAATGACGCGGTTTAGCGCGGTAAACGCGCCGAGTATAATCACAAATACCGCAAACGTCAGCTTAACGCGTAACGCCGGTTTTTCGTCAAACATATAGCGTTTCTCCTCCTGTGTTGTTCGCCCCCAAAACGTGCTCCGCGTTTTACTTGGTTTGCCAGTCGCGGAACGCGGCTAAAATCTAAAGTAGATGAACGGATTAAACGAGCCGTCAACCAAAAACGCGGTAATAACAATCAGCAAAACCGCGATAGTCAGCGGTTCAAGCGCGGTTGAAGCCGCCTTACCGAGCCGAGTTTCCGACGCCAGCAGTTTCTCCGCGATACGCTTAGGCAACGGAGTACACCCGATTGCCCCGATTATCAGAGGTACAAGATAACTCCGCAGATAATACAGCGACTCCGTACCCGCGAGCGACTCCGCGCCGAATCCGAACATTCTCGAAAGCGCGGCGCCCGCCGCGGAAAAACTCGGAGAATCGAAAAACGCCCAGCTTACGCAGACAATCAGCATTACATAGACGTGCGACAGAGCTTTCGGAAGTTTCTCCAAAAGTTTACCTGTCAGAAACTTCTCAATCAGCAGAATAATACCGAAGTAAAGCCCCCACGCCATAAAGTTCCAGTCCGCTCCGTGCCAGAACCCCGTTAATGTCCATACGACAAGTATATTAAAGATAAACCGGGGTTTCGACACTCTGTTACCGCCAAGCGGTATGTAAACGTAGTCGCGGAACCACGAAGAAAGCGATATGTGCCACCTCCGCCAAAAGTCGGTAACGCTTGTCGCGATGTACGGATAGTTAAAGTTTTCCATAAACTTGAATCCAAGTATATGCCCCAGTCCTATCGCCATATCCGAGTACCCGGAAAAATCGAAATATATATGCAGCGTATACGCCGCAATGTACAGCCACGCGAACAACACGCTATGCTCCGGACTTGCTTTGCAAATCTCTACGAGTTCGCCCAACAAATTTGATATAAGAATCTTTTTCGCCAGACCGATTACGAATCGCCGCGCTCCGGCGGAGAACCGTGACAGCGAGTGCTCCCTGTCTTTCAGTTCAGCCGCGACGTCCGCGTATCGCACAATCGGACCCGCGATTAGTTGCGGGAACAGCATTACATAGCAAGCAAAGTCAAGCGGGTTACGCTGTACCTCCGTTTTGCCCCAATACAGGTCAATGGAGTAGCTCAAAGTCTGGAACGTATAGAAACTTATGCCAATAGGCAGCGCGAGCTTCAACAGCGAAATATCCGCGCCTGAAATCGCGTTGATATTCGTTATGAAAAAGTTACTGTACTTAAAAAACGCCAACGCTCCCAGCCCAACGACTAAAGACAGTACAAGGAACGCCTTAGACGCGGGTCTATCGCGGAAACGGTTAATCAGCAGTCCCAGCGCCCACAGCGCCGCGACCTCGCCCACCATAAGAATCGAGTACACAGGCTCGCCCCACGCGTAGAACACGAAACTCGCGATTAGCAGTACAATGTTGCGGTATCGCGGAGAGCCTTGCGGTGTCGGCGTAAGGTAGTACAGTATCAGCGTCGCCGGTAGAAAGTAATAGAGGAACGTAACGCTGGAGAACAGCATTTATGCTACCTCCCGTATGTTATATCGTTAAATCTTTCCTGCAATCGTTTATGCGATGGTGCGGCAATACCGCGCCCGCCGTTAGCTTCCTGATTATATCATATTATCGTTTTTTTGTCAAGACGTTTGCTCTTGACGGTATGCCAATACGCGGACATTTTTTTGTACATTTGACTTTTAGCGTAATCCGCTATATGTCGGAGGTGACGTTTGAAACAAAAAAAATACTTGACAAATCCCGAGCTTTATGTTATACTACTGTAGTTGTCAGCAAAAAACTGCGTAGAATTCAACTCGAATTTTACGTAGTTTTTTGCTGTAAAAAATTATTTTTGGAGGATTAATTGCGCTATGGATTTTCACATGAGGTTGCCGCGAAATAAACGGGAGTTTACTCTGTTTATAGCTATTGTTTCGGTATTATCGGTTAATATTATCGCTCCGCTTATAACCTGCTTCGAGTTGGGTTTCAGCCTAAACGTATGGGCGGACGTGCTTAGAATAATACCGTTTGTGTGGCTTAGCGTTATCGCGCTGGTATTGCTGACATACAAACCCGCCGAGTGGCTGACTGATAAAATTGTCGCCAAAGACGACAGTTTCAGAGCGCATATAACGATAAATATTTTGTGTACCGTTTTGTTAATGTCGGTATTTCTTACGGTGATTGGCACGTGGATTGGCGGACGCCGGATAAGTATGGAGCCAATTCAGCTTTTCTTTTATAAGTGGCCGCGTAATTTTGCGATTTCCTTTGCCGTAGAGGCGTTGTTTGCACAGCCGATTGCGCGTACCGTGCTTTACGTTATTCATTCCCGTATGGACGCGCTTAAACAAGATTGAATTTATTTAAGAGTAAA
>JAISKY010000225.1 GCA_031260745.1 Oscillospiraceae bacterium | reverse complement strand
CGTCTGGTGTCCGAAGTGGACTCCGGCTTCCAGAAGCTGTTTCATTGATATAACTGCCATTATGCAGTTCCTCCGTTAATTAAGGGTTCGCGGATTCCGAGCGAAACGCACGGATAAGCTCGTCCGGTCCCTGATTTCCGTGCTAATTGAAAATTATATCACACTTTGAGCGAAATTGCAAGAACTTTTTTACAATCATTATAATTAGGGGGCGAATTACATTCGCCCCCGCGTTTAGTTTACAGCAGTTGTTTCATTTTCTTTTTGTAGGCTTCTACGCCGGGTTGGTCGAACGGATTCACGCCGGAAATATAGCCGGAGATTCCGCACGTCAGCATAAAGAAGTACAACAATTCGCCGATATTGTTCGCGCACAGATGTCCGATTTCAATCTCAATAGCGGGTACGCCGCCCTCGATGTGAGCCGCTTTTGTCGCGTCCAGCGCGACGCGGTTAACCTCGTCCAACTTGCGTCCTGCGATATTGTTGAAGCCGTCAAAGTTATCCTCGGCAGAGGGTACGGTAATAGACGACGCGGACTCCGCCCACAGGAAAGTTTCAAACACAGTGCGTTCGCCGTCCTGCATATATTGCCCCATAGAGTGCAAATCGGCGGTAAGCTCTAAGCTGACCGGGAAAATTCCCTTGCCGTCTTTTCCCTCTGATTCGCCGAACAGTTGTTTGTACCACTCGCCGAGCCAGCGGAAATTCGGCTCCCACGCCGATACGACCTCGATTTTCTTACCGGAGTTGTACAACGCCTGACGCGCCGCCGCGTATTGAACGGCAAGCTCGGAGTTAAGCTCCGAGGAACGCTCCGCGCCGTTTATCAGCGCGTCTATGTCGATTCCCGCGACCGCAAGCGGCAATAAACCCGCCGGAGTGAAAATTGAGTACCGCCCACCTACGCTGTCGGGTATCGTCAGCATCGGGTAGTTTTTACTCTCGCAGATTTTGCGTAAAGCTCCCCCGCCGGGGTTAGTTACCGCGATGATTCGCTTAGACGCTTCCGACGCGCCGTAACGCTTAACAAGAAGCTGCTCAAAGATACGGAACGCGACTGCGGGTTCGGTAGTCGTGCCGGATTTGGAAATAACGATAACCGAGAAATCCCTTTTTTCGAGCGATTTAATTACGCGTTCGTAGTACGCGCCGGATAGCGTGTTGCCTACGAAAATCGGCTCGCATTTTTTATCCGGCGGAGCAAAAATCTCATAGACCGCTTTCGCGCCGAGGTACGAACCTCCGATTCCGACGACGAGTACGGCGTCGGAAATCTCGCTAAGCCGCTCCGCGTACGTCTTACAGTCCTGAACGGCGGGTTTAAGCGCTGCGATTGATTCCCAGCCCGTCATCTCTCCACCCGCGCCTGAGCCTTTTTTCAGCGTTTCCAAAGCGGTTTGCGCTTTGGAAAGCCACGGTTCTAACGCGGCTTGAGATATGAATGATGATATGCCTGAAAGGTCAAGTTTCATAGTTATTCTCCTGTTTTTTGTAATATTCTATATTTTAACACCATTGTAACTCATAAATTGTAAAAAAGCAAGAAAAATCTCTATTGCATTTTGAATGAAAATGGTTTATACTGTGAGCTATGGGAAAGATGAAAAAGTATGTACCGCTAATTTTAGCGGTAACGGCGGTTTGGATTTTCTCCGGTTGTCTGCCGGAGGAGGAGGAACCGCTTGACGCGCCCGTTGTACGGGCGGCGGAGGTTGAGCGTCCGACTACGGCGGCGACGGCTCGCGGCGATTTGGTCAGTACGGTTAAAATAACGTGCAATTACAGACCGCTAAGCGAAAAGACATATTACTTTCCGGTCAACGGATATTTCGTTGAAGCGGTGTATGTCAATATCGGCGACGATGTAACCGCCGGACAGTTGCTTGCGGAATTAGACCGCTCCGATTTACTTGAGGCAATCACCGAAGCGAAGTACGACGTGCGCCAGCAAGAGGTAAACTACGGGCGTTCGGGGTACTCGTCGGCGGGAGCGAAGCAAGTTGAAATCGCGAAGCTGAAACTTGCCGAGCTTCAGAACCGCGAAGCGGAGCGTCTTATCTACGCGGAAAACGACGGTAAGGTTACGTTCGTTCGCAGTTATGACGCGGACACTCGAAGTAGCAGTATGGAAAACGTCGTAACGGTTTCGGACAGGTCGGTGGCGGCGTACAGCGTCGGCTTCGCGGGCGCGGAAAACATAAAGGAAGGCGCGACGTACCAATTCAATATCGGCGGGGTTGAATATCCCGTAGAAGCGATTGCGGACGAAAATTCGTACTTGTTTTATCCCGATGTTCCGATTGCGGACGCGGCATCTTACGGTTACATAACCGTTGAAATCGCGAGAAGCGATAACGCTTTGTATGTTCCGGGTAAAGCGGTAAAACAGAGCAACGACGGATTTGTCGTATATACGCTAAACGAGGCGGGGCTTAGGCAGTCTGTTCCCGTTAAGGTCGGACTGCGCGTAAACGGCCGCGCCGAGATACTAAGCGGCTTAGAGGAGGGCGACGAAGTAATTGTTGAGTAAATATATTAAACTACGGCAGAGCCGATTGGAACAAGCGCGTGTCGATAGGCGAATCGTATCACGCTTTCCAACCGCTATAATAATAACGGCGGCTCTGATACTGACACTGAGTTCGTGTTCCGCGTCACTAACGAGTAGTTCCGCTCCGGAGCTTTCAAAGCCGCTTAACGCTCCGTCAGATGTCATTGAGGTTAAGCGCGGCGACGTACGGCAATTGTCGATATACGAGGGTACCGCGGTCGCGTACTCCGCTCCGCTGTACTTTAAGGCGACTGACGCTCCGGTGCGTGAGGTTTTCGTCGGACCGGGCGATACGGTTGTGACCGGCGATGTTTTGGCGGAGCTTGATATGACCGCGCTTGACGGTCTGATTACTTTCACTAAAGATACGCTAGAATTTAACGAGGCAATGTGGAAGAACTCCAACGCTCAGTCCGACGCCGCGATTGCACGCTCGGAGTTGGGCGGTATGTCCGCGTTAGCCGACGAGATGAAAACGCAGTTGAGCTTCGATAAAAAAAGCCAATTCATAGAGCGTGAGCGTCTTAACGACAAAATCGGGCGTCTTGAAAAAAGCCGCGTTAACTATATTATAACCGCGCCGTTTGACGGTACGGTGACGCACGTGGAGCAGATAGCTCCGGGTATGTTCCCGATGCCGCGCTCCACATTTATTTGGCTGTCGGATTTGAACAATATGACGGTGCAAAGCTCAGACGACAGTCTCCGCAGCGGTATACTTTACGCGTCGCTGGTAACGGCGGATTTCGGATTCGGAGAGGTTAACACCGAGCGGTTGCAGTATACTACGTCGGAAACTTTGGCGTTCCGCCAGAAGAAGATTGACCCGCCGGTAAGGTTCGCTCCGGTTGAGGGTAATACGTTTCCGGCGGACAGGCGCATTTTGATTAGAGTTTACGGCTCGACGCGTGAAAACGTGCTGATACTTATTCCAAACGCGGTTCACGATGATACGGTCGTTGAGGACGGAATGCCGAGACACAGCTATTTCGTGTACCTTGACGAGGGCGGCGCGAGAGTTCGCCGCGATATTGAGGTCGGGCTGAAATCGGAAACCGCCGTGGAAATACTAAGCGGACTAGAGGAGGGCGACAAAGTTTATGTTGAAGAAAATTAAAGTTTCATTACTTGCGCTGACCGCGATTGTGTGCGTTGCCGCCGCCGCGCAAATTTCTCGCTCCGCGTCCGACGAATCGGATTTGAGGATAATCCCGCCGCGCGATATGCGTTATGAAACCGCGACAGTAATCAAGGGCGCGTTGGTAAGGGACGGAGTGTTCGGCGGTAACTTGTACTTTCCGGATAGCTCCCCGGTCGTTATCACTAAGAAATGCAAATTTTCAAGCGGAGTGTTCGGCGGCGAGTACATTGAAGCCGGAGCTGTAATTGCGGAATTTACGGTTGATGATAATTCCGCGGCAGTCAGAGAAGCGGAGCTAAATCACGAGCTCGCAAAGGCACGGCTTACGTCCGACGTTACGGCGGCAACCGCCGCGGTTAAAGGCGCGCTTACGGATGCCGACAAGAAAGCGGCGAACGCCGCGCTGGATTTCGTGCGCTACAGCGGTAACAGAGCGGTAGCCGCGGCTAAAACCGCGCTTGACGCGGCGGTTACGGCGGGCGAACCGTTGCAACTGATTGCGCCGGTAAGCGGGTTTGTAGGCTCCGTTGCCCATTCAAGCGGCGGCGAGTTTATGCCCGGTCAGGTTTACTGCGTGATTAACGACCCCGCCGGAGCGGAGATAAAAGTTGAGGGCGATGTTACCTCGACAAGCGGGATTGAACGTCTGGCGATGTTAAAATACGGAGCGAAAGTTACGATTCACCAGGTTCGCGGAGAGGGCAGGAATTTTGAAGGTCACGTTTCATCTAACACATCGCTGATTGGCTCAACGGTGAAAGTTGCTCAGTATGCCGTAATCGCGTTTGACATTCCGGGCGAGTTCGGAGATTTCGCGATAGCTAATAAAGACGCCGTAAGCAACTCCCAGTATGAAATTAAAATAAATCTGTCGGACATCAACGGCGCGCTGTTATGCCCTCGCAGAGCGATTCAGCGCGAGAATACGTATCGGTACGTGTATTTGCTTGAGGACGGAATGCCTAAGAAACGCTTTATATTGACCGGTCTGGCAAGCGGCGATTATGTACAGGTACTTGACGGGCTTAATGAAGGCGACGAGGTAGTAATTCAGTGAAGTGGTTTTGGTATATACTGGCGGTAATTGTCTTGGTGTTCGCGCTCGGTTTGTTCTTTCAGGTGAACTCAATCGACACGGAGGGCAATACCCGCTACGGAACGGAGGAAATAATCGCGGCTTCGGAGTTAGAGCTTGGCGGCAGTTTGTTCGTATTTGACAAAGCTGACGCGGAAGCTCGCATTTTGGAGAGTTTTCCGTATGTTGACGAAGTCGATATTAAACCTAAGTTGCCGGATAAACTGTTAATTTCAATTACCGAAAGCGTTCCGCTTGCAAAAATCGAGCTTAACGACGGTACGTTCATCTTGCTTGACCGCAGCGGCAAGGTTTTGGATATTGGGGACACGACGGTTGAGGGCGTGGAAATTCGAGGAGTTTACGTTACGGACTGTTCTCCGGGCGAAGTATATCCTACGGACTCCGACTCCGAAGCGGAAGCCTTGGACTACGCTTTAGAAGTATTAGACGAGATTCGTCTCGCGGAACTAACCGATGGCGTAACGTACATTCAAGTGAGCGTTCTGAACCCGATATTTGATTACGCCGGCAAGTACAAAGTTGAGGTTGGCAAGCGCGAGAGTACCTCCGACAAGATTGCGACGCTAAAACGTACGTTGCCGCAACTTGAAAACGGTTACTACGCCACAATCGACCTGAGCGTCCTCCGCGAAGCGCACTACATACCGAATTGAATAATATAAGTGAACAAAATCGGCATTTTCACCGTAATATGGTAAAAGTCGCCGATTTTGTTTATTTTATAGTTTATAATTGGTATTCATTCCAGTTGTCGTTTGCGGGCAAGGTTGATTGTGCCGTCGGACATATCGTTTAGCCCGCTTAGGGCTTTTCCTACGCCCAGCGCTACACAGGACGCCGGATTAGCCGCTATAGACGCCGCTACGTCGGTTCTGGCGGAAACCAGGTTATCCATACCTCGTAAGAGCGCGCCGCCTCCTGTGAGGATTATACCGTTCTCAGAGACGTCCGCGACAAGTTCCGGCGGAGTGTTCTCCAGTACGCTTTGGACTTCCTCAAGTATGCGTTCGCACGGTTCCTCAAACGCTTCGCGTAACTCGTCGGAGTTAATCGTGAACATTCGCGGAAGTCCGGTAAGCAGACAACGCCCTTTGACCTCCATCGTGGTAACGTCCTCCTGAGGGTACACGGAGCCGAGGCTGATTTTCAAATCCTCCGCTGTGCGTTCGCCGATAAGTATATTGTGCTTACGCTTGACATAGCGTATTACCGCGTCGTCAAACGCGTCGCCGGCGACTTTGATGGAGCCGGAGCGTACTATTCCAGACAGCGACAGCACGGCGATGTCGGTCGTACCGCCGCCCACGTCAATTACCATGTGACCGTCAGGCTGGGAGATGTCAATACCCGCGCCCATTGCGGCGGCAAGCGGTTCCTCTATAAGATAAACCTTACGCGCTCCGGCGGACATACCCGCGTCGATTACCGCGCGTTCCTCGACCTCCGTGATACTGCTGGGTACGCAAATCAGCAGACGCGGCTTAAACAGCGTCAGCGTTCCGACCTTACGCAGCAACTCGCGTAACATTCTCTCCGTCATTTCGTAGTCGGAGATTACGCCGCCGCGAAGCGGACGCACCGCCGCGATATTACCCGGAGTTCGCCCAAGCATCTGTTGAGCCTCCGCGCCCGCTTTCAGCATTTTGCCGTTATTTTTATCAATCGCGACTACGGCAGGTTCCGTAAGCACGATACCTTTGCCCTTAACGTATAAAATTACAGTCGCGCTACCTAAATCAATTCCTATATCTTTGCCCATAATAATCCTCCTTTGTTTAGAGCAGAGAGTAGAGAGCAGAGAAAACAAATCTCTTAATTGTGCGTTATCATCGTAAATAGAATATTTAGGGTATCTCTGCTTTCTTATCTCTGCTCTGGTTAAGCTCTGCATACTGTGACGCACATAACGCGCTCCGCGCCGTTTCGAAGCAGTACGGACGCGCACTCTGAAAGCGTCGCGCCGGTGGTTAGTACGTCGTCTACCAGCAGTATCCGTTTACCGCGAACGTCCGCGCCGCGCTTTAGCGTGAACGCGTTTCTGACGTTTGCGGCTCGTTCGTCCTTACCAAGCGAGCTGTTCGCCTTTCGAGAACGCTTCCTAAGCGGAGCGATAACCCTGACTTTCCCGAACTCCGCCGACAAAGCGGACGCGAGCAGTTTCGTCTGATTATAACCGCGCTTTATCCTGCGGAAAAATCCAAGCGGAACGTAGGCGATAACGTCAAACTCCCCGCCGTAGTAGTTGCGTACGCACGCGGACATCAGTACGGCGAACGGCTTCGCGTATTGCGTTCTGCCTTTGAACTTGAAGCGCAGTAACGCGGCTCTGGCGGTGTTCTCGTATTTCAGCGGAGCGGTCACCGTTAAACCGCCGCCGAGCGTTTCCCGCGTTCCATACCACGGTAATGTTTCGCGGCATTTGTCACAAATACCGTCGCTTTCGGCGGCTTTGCCGCAAAAAGCGCACGACTTAGGGAATAGCGCGTCAATCAGTATCATCGTCGTCCGTCATTCTGGCGCATAGAGCGGAATACCGCTTATTTGGTCGGTCGTTCGCGGTCATCTGATGTATTAAATTTCCGTCGCCGACGATTATCAACAGTTCGCGCGCCCTTGTAACCGCCGTATACAGCACCGAACGCGCAAGTAAAGTTTTCGGTACGTTCATCAGCGCGAGTATAACGGCTCTGTATTCGCTGCCCTGAGCCTTATGGACGGTCATAGCGAACGCGGGTTCAAGCTCCGTAAGCTGGTCGAACGCGTAGACTACGGCGCGGTCGTCAAATTCCGCGGTCAGGGATTGCTCCTTAGCGCTGACGCCGATAACGCGTCCGATGTCGCCGTTAAATACGCCCTCGCCGATTTCTCCGTTTTGACGCGTCCATTGAAGCTCGTAATTGTTACGCGTTTGCATTACGCGGTCGCCGACTCGGAATATGACGTTACCGAACTGCCGTTCGGCTTTGCCCTCGCCGGGAGGGTTAAGCGCGTTTTGCAAGCGGCGGTTAAGCTCGTGAGTTCCGGTAGCGTTAATGCGCGTAGGCGTAAGAACCTGGATTTGCTCCGCCGGTACGCCCATATTCTTCGGGAGGCGATTTACGCAAAGCTCCTCAATCAATACCGCGGCGGCTTCGGCGTTCGGACACGTGAGTACAAAAAAATCGTCGGTTTTTTTGCCCTGTTCCGGAGCGTCGCCGTTATTGATACGGTGAGCGTTCCGGATAATCAAACTTTCCGCCGCCTGTCGGAAAACCTCGGTAAGCCTGACGGTCGGCACGACGCCGCTGTTAAGTATATCGCGGAACACGTTGCCCGGTCCGACGCTCGGAAGTTGGTCGGCGTCGCCGACCATAATCAGCCGGCAGTTAGGTTTCAAAGCTCTAAGCAACGCTTGCATCAGCTCAACGTCAATCATTGAGGTTTCGTCCAGTATAACCGCGTCGGCGGCCAGCGGAGTTTGCTCGTCGCGGGCAAAATACATTCCGCCGCCGTGGTCGTCGAATTTAACTTCAAGTAAGCGGTGAATCGTCTGAGCCTCGCGGTCACAGAGTTCCGAGATTCGCTTCGCGGCTCTGCCCGTCGGAGCGGCAAGCGACGTTTTCAAACCCATACGCTCGAAAAGCGTGATAATCGCGCGTACCGTGGTAGTTTTACCTGTGCCGGGACCTCCGGTAAGGATAAGCACGGACTTAGTGGCGGCTTGAATTACCGCCGTACGCTGACCCTCCGCGGGTTCTATCGCCATATTCAATTCTTTCCATATATTATCCGGGTTATACGAAGCTTGCTTCTCGTACGCCGACATTTTTCTAAGCCGTTTGGCAATATAAACTTCGGCTTCGTGCAGTCCGCGCAGATAGATTACGCGCTCGCCGCCCGCGTCGTCGGCTATAAGTTCGCCGGAATCCGCAAGACATTCAATCGCGTCCTCGATAATATCAAGCGGAACGCCGATAAGATTACGCGTAGCGGGAACAAGTTTCCTAAGCGGAACAAAAACGTGACCGTTTTCGGAATTGTGACGCAATACGAAAATCGCCGCCGCCTGTACGCGCTCCAAACTGTCAGGAGCGAATCCGAGTTTTTGCGCCAGTTTGTCGCACTCATCAAATTCCGCGCCGTAATACTCGTCCGTAAGCAAATACGGATTACCGCGCAACGCGGAAACGGAATTTTCGCCGTATGTATTGTAAACTTTCAGAGCGTAGCGTAAATCGAGTTCGCTCTCGTCGAAAAATTCCGCGAGTCTGCGGAACGCGCTTTGCTTTTTGAACGCTTCGCCGACAAGTTTCGCTTTTTCTTCGGTAATACCCTTGATTTCCGACAGGCGGAAAGGTTCGTCCTCCATTACGCGGAGCGTGTCCTCTCCGAATTGCTCCACGATTGACTTAGCCAGCGCGGGACCTAAACCCTTGACCGCGCCTGACGCGAGAAAATTATAAATTTCACCCTGAGTTTGCGGCAAACGGGATTCGATATGCTCAGCCTTGAACTGCGAACCGTGAGTAGGGTGAGTAGTCCACACTCCGCGCAGTGTTAGCTGTTCGCCGGGCAATACGGAGGGCATAGTACCGACGACGACGGTTTCTCCCCCGTCGGTTTGGGTAAGACGAAGCACCGCGTAGCCGTTATCTTCATTGCGATAAATAACGGCGGCGACAGCTCCGGTTATTTCTGTCAAACTTTGCGTCATAGGCTGTTTTCTCGTGACTTTCTAACAATAGTTACAAAACAGTATAACATAAATTTATCAAAAAGTAAAGAGATACTTGACAAATAAGCGAAAGTAGGGTAGAATGCGCTTTATGGTGGATATTAAGCAAATGACTCCCGATGAGATAACTTCCGAAATAATCGGTATGGGTTTACCTCGTTACCGCGCGGAGCAGATAATCCGTAGAATATACGGTCGCGGCGCCGCCGACTTCGGAGAAATCAGCGAACTCCCCAAGAAACTTCGCGCCGAACTGGAAAAGCGTTTCGTTTTGACCGCGCCTATATTGGAGCGCAAACTCGTCAGCGAACTTGACGGAACGATAAAATTTTTATGGCGGCTTCCCGACGGTAACGCGATTGAAAGCGTACTGCTTCGGTACGACTACGGAAATAGTATTTGCATTTCCACTCAAGCCGGTTGTAAGATGGGCTGCGCGTTTTGCGCGTCGCCGCCAAACGGTTTTTCGAGAAATCTTACCGCGAGCGAAATGTTAGACCAGATATTGTTCGCGCAGCGCGAAAGCGGCGAACAAATCTCCAGAGTTGACCTAATGGGAATCGGCGAGCCGATGGACAACATTGACGAGGTTCTGCGGTTCCTGGAGCTTGTAAATAATCCGCTGTTCGCGCCGGGCGGCAGGGCTAAGGGTTCGCCGATTGGTCTGAATATCGGAATGCGGCATATCTCAATTTCTACGTGCGGAATAATTGAGGGTATTGACAAACTGGCCTCTTATGGGTTACAATGTAACTTGTTAATATCGCTTCACGCTCCCGACGACGAAACGCGGAGCAGTTTAATGCCGATAAATCGCGTTACGGGCGTTGACAAGCTGTTGGAGGCGTGTCTGCGGTACAGCAAGATTACGGGACGTAGGGTAAGCTACGAGTACGCTTTGATAAAGGGCGTAAACGACAGCGACGCTCAAGCGGAAACGCTAGCGGAGAAAATCAAAAGCGTCGGAGGTCACGTGAATATTATCCGGCTGAATGAAGCCGCCGGACAATTTGAGCCGGGCGACGCTCACGCGTTTTGCGGGAAGTTAGTCGCTATGGGCGTAAACGCGACGGTCAGAAGAACGCTTGGAGCCGATATAGCGGCGGCTTGCGGACAGTTAAGACTGCAAAAAAAAAATTTAACGGTTAAATTTTTGCGGTATTATGAATAAACATTGACATAACAGAATGAGCGGAATGAATTTCCGCGTTCGGGACAGGAGAGTGATATGCTTTGAAAGTCTGGGGCATAACAGACAACGGAAAAGTCCGGAAAGAAAATCAGGACGCGTATCACGCCGAGGTGCTGACAATCGGTGAGATTACGGCTCCGACGGAGTGCGCGATATGCGTAATTTGTGACGGAATGGGCGGCGCGAAAAGCGGAAACGTCGCGTCCGCGATTGCCGTTGAATACTTCGTACGCGTGGTTAAGTCCGGGTTGAAGGAAGCCGAGAAAATTCCGGAGCCGGATATGATAAAGGAATTGTTGTCGGGCGCGATTACGGTGGCGAACGACGCGATACTGGCTCGCGCCAGAAGTGACCCGCGATGCAGCGATATGGGTACGACTCTGGTTGGAGTTGTAGCGATGGCGGACGGCAGAACAGTGGTGGTGAACGTCGGCGACAGCCGCTGTTATCTCGTACGGCGTGACCGGAACGGCGAGGACAGCTCGATTTCTCAGGTTACGAAAGACCACTCGCTGGTCGAGGATATGATAGACCGCGGGGAACTCAGGCGCGAGGAAGCGCGGTATCACCCGAACCGCAACCTGATAACACGCGCGTTAAGCGCGGACGCGAATACGCTGCCTGATTTTTTCGACATTGACCTCAATCCCGGCGATTTGCTTTTGCTGTGTTCGGACGGACTAAGCAACGAAGCGGATTCAAGGGAAATCGCGTTTGAGCTGTTATACGGCGACGCGGATACGGCGGTTCAGCGGTGTCTTGACATCGCGCTGGGACGCGGCGCGACGGATAATGTAACCGTCGTATTATTGGAAAGTTGAATACTATGACAGTTTAACGGCATAAACAGCGCGGTTAGGCAATAATGTCAAAAGTTATTCCGGGAGGAAAGAATGGATAATAACCATATCAAAGATAAGTATATCGGGATGATGTTAGATGAACGATATGAGATTCTGGAGCGTGTCGGCGCGGGCGGAATGGCGCTTGTCTACAAGGCAAGATGCCATAAGCTGGACCGTTTTGTCGCGGTAAAAATACTGAAAGACGAACTCGCGATAGATTCGGAATTCAGAGACCGCTTTCAGAACGAGTCAAAAGCCGTCGCTATGCTTTCGCATACTAACATTGTCAACGTATACGACGTAAGCCGCTCAACGAACCCCGATTATATCGTAATGGAGTACATCGAGGGTTTGACGCTGAAAGAGTATATGCAGTCACGCGGAGGCGCCCTGACATGGAAAGAGTCTTTACATTTTGTGGCTCAGATAACCAAGGCGTTGATACACGCTCACAGTAAGGGCATAATCCACCGCGATATAAAACCGCATAATATAATGCTGCTGCACGATTCCAGCGTTAAGGTAACGGACTTCGGCATAGCGCGGCTCGCTACGAAAAGCAATACGCTTACCAAAGACACGTTGGGTTCGGTGCATTATATTTCGCCGGAGCAGGCTAAGGGCAGTCCGGTGGATAAGCGGACTGATATATATTCGCTCGGCGTAGTGCTATACGAAATGCTGACGGGACGACTGCCGTTTGAGGGCGAGAACTCCGTCGCGATTGCGTTACAGCATTTTACAAGTACGCCGCTGTCGCCGCGTGAGATTAATCCGGACATCCCTAAAGGGCTTGAGGCGATTGTTCTGCGTATGATGTCGCCGGATTTGACAAGGCGTTATCCGTCCGCGGACGCGCTGTTTGAGGATTTGGAAACTTTCCGCAGACACCCCGAAACGGAGTTCGACTACGAGGACTTAGCCGCAAGCGTAACGCCCATAATTGATATGAGCAATCCGAAAGAGAACCGTAGCGGCGACGATACGGGTGGCAGTCTGAGCGCTCGCGTTAACAGGGTTGATAAAGAAACTGAAAAACGCAAGTACAAAGAATCAGTCAAAAAAGCTCGCCGCAACGTAGTGATGATGTGCGTATTGCTTGTTCTGATATGCGCCGTCGGGTTGGTAGTATTTTTGTGGAACTACGCGGGCAAAGACTGGTTTAACCCCGAACCGTCGCTGGACGTTGAAGTTCCGGATTGGACGAACATAAGTTACGAGGTAATATACGGCGACGCTCAGTACAAAGATTATTTCGTATTCACCCGCAAACTTGAACCGAGCGACCTTGTTCGCGAGGGCTACGTTATCTCGCAGAATCCAGCCGCGAAGTCAATCAAGCGTATGCAGACTGGCGAGCCAATCCCGGTTACGCTTGTCGTGTCAAACGGAGCGGAAACAATCTCAATGCCTGACTTGATAAACAAGGTGGACTACCGCGACGCGATTGTCAAACTAAAAGGCTTAGGGCTGAACGTAGAGGACATTACGGAGGAAGCGTTCCAGCTTTCGGCAACGGTAACGGAGGGGTATATAATCAGCACCATTCCATCGGAGGGTACGGTACTTCACCCCGGCGATACGGTGTCAATGATTGTCAGTAAAGGTCCGGAGATTAAGTATAAAACTATGCCCGACCTGATTGACCGCTCTGTCGAGGATGCTAAGATAATAATTGAAGGCTCAAACCTAACCGTGGGCGACGTTACGGCGATTGCCAACGAAAAACCGTACGGGACTGTACTGTCTCAAAACATTGCCGCCAACACCGACGTTAAAGAGCATACCAAAATTGACCTGATGATTTCGGACGGAACGCTTGCGGAGGATTACGTTGACCCGAACGCTACTCCGACTCCGACGGACGGCGATTCCGAAAATCTGTTAAGCGAAACCGACCCTCCGGCTACTCAGGAACCGGAGCAAACTCCGGAGAGTACGCCTACGCCAACGCCGTCGCCTACCCCCGAACCAACGCCAAGTGAAACGCCCGCTCCTACTCCAAGCAGTACGCCCGCAACCGCCGAGCCTACGCCGACCGAGAGTTCCGGTCTGATAATCGGCTAGAGAATGACAGAAGGCGTAATCGTCCGCGCGATGAGCGGTACGTATACAGTCAGAACCCCGGAGGAAACATTGGTATGCAAGCCGCGCGGGAAGTTCAGGCTTGACGGAATAACTCCGTTGGTCGGCGACAAAGCGTTGCTTAAAGATTTGACGGTTTGGGAGCTTGGCGCGCGTAAAAATGTGTTTGAGCGTCCGCCCGTCGCGAATGTGGATATTATCGCGTTGCTTGCCAGCGGCGCGATTCCCGTGACTGACCCGTTCGTGCTTGACAAGATGATTGCAATCTCGGAACTGCGAGGCTGCGAACCGCTGATTGTAGTTAACAAAGCCGATTTAGATACCGCCGACGAGCTTTACTCGACGTACAAAAGCATCGGATTTACTACGGTTAGAGTCAGCGCGATAACCGGAGAGGGACTTAGCGAGCTTAGAGCGGCGATTGACGGTAAGCTGTGCGCGTTCACGGGTAACTCCGGCGTAGGAAAAAGCAGTGTGCTTAACGCGTTAACCACGCTGAATCTGCCGATTGGGGAAGTAAGCCGAAAGCTAGGACGCGGTCGGCATACCACCCGCCACACGGAGCTTTACGAACTTCCGCCGATAAAATCCGGCGATGTTCCGACGTTCGTGATTGATACCGCGGGATTCTCCAAACTCGAAAGCGAAAACCTGACAATTGAGGACGTTGCCGGAACCTTCCGCGAGTTCGAGCCATACGAGGGCGAGTGCCGGTTCTCCGATTGCCGGCACCTGAAAGAACCCGATTGCGCGGTAATCGCAGCGTTGGAGGCGGGTAAAATCGCACACTCCAGACATCAAAGCTATATCAGACTGTGCGAGGAAGCCGAAA
>JAISKY010000193.1 GCA_031260745.1 Oscillospiraceae bacterium | reverse complement strand
TGGATAAAAGAGATATACACAAACACCATCCCGGCAGGGCTGTCCGCGCCGGAGTATATCGAACTGCTTACCAAGGATTCCGACAACAGCGACGAGGGCAAAGATTACGACGCTCAGGTTATACGCGCCGAGAAAACGCAAGCCGCCGTTGATATGGGTATTGACATTGAGGACTACCTTAACCTGCGTAACGAGCTTAACGGCTTAACGCCGGAGGGCGAGGCTACGGCTAGGGAGAAATATGACGCTCAAATCGCGAAGACAAACGCAATAGCGGAACTAGACACTCTGACCAAAGAACAACAGGCGTTTATGCTTGAAGCCGCGTTCGGAACGTCAACGCGTCAGGACGATTTCACGGCAATGCTGGACAGCGGTATGGATGTTAACTCCGTCGGGAAATGGTATGCGGAACGCTCGGAGATTAACGCGGACACAAGCCTTAAAGCCGCGCAAAGAGCGCAGAAATTTGCCGCCGATGTGTTAAGCGACAAATCTCTTACGCCCGAACAACGCGATATTACTATCGCCAACCTCGGCAAGTTCGGCTCGGCTGTGACCCTAACGGCGGATATTGACGAGATGAACGCGCTGAAAAACATAGGCATATCGTACGACCGTCAGGCTGAATACACAGACCTATGGCAGGATAACAAAGATAAAAGCGATAAATCGCAGCAGATGTATTTCGTTCAGGCGCTGGCGAAAGACAAAACATTAAAAGACGAGCAGAGAAAAGCTTTGGTTACGGCTATGGACAAAAGCGCGAACTATACCGAGATACTTGAACGCTATAGACGCGCTATCCAAAGCCGGAGTAAAAGACCTTGAAATGTTCGAGAAACAGGCGGTAAAATACTTGGAATACAAGGACCACCCAAGCAAAATAAAAGAGTATTATTACTTGACGGAGCTCAAAGAAGTTAAAACTCTTAACGCAAGGCAAAAAGAAGCAATCTTCGGGCTGTTAGGCACGGGAACATACGCCAAACGCGAGTTGGAGCTTAGAACGCTTTCGAGCGCGAGGATAACGCTTGCCGCCTACGAAAAAGCGTACAATCTTATGCGCGACCCGGAGAACAAGAAGAAATACGGCAGCGGCAAAAACGGCGCGCTCACAAAACCCGACTACATCAACGCGGCGCAGGATTCGGGAATGAATTACGCTCAGGCGCTCGCGTTCTACAAGGTGGCAAGGTCGATGATAGAGGAACCATAACGCCAAGCAATATAACAGCCGGAACCTATTATTTAATATGCGTCATATCTCCAAAAATCATTGTAGCCGTCAAAATAACAGCTAACATCAAGATAATTTTCATTAAGTATGTCTGGCGTTCGCTCGTAAGTAAATAATACGACGGCGCTATCATAAGCAAACTTCTTATCGTCATCATTGCTTAATTCTTTTCTTCTACGACCATTTTTGTAGTCTGATTCAGCCTGTTTGTAGCCGGCATTATAGAGCGTAATCACAATAATTTCTCTGGTTGCCTCGTCGTATCCGCGCTCATACGCTGAATCATATCCCGTATCATGACCATAATCGTAGCCATCATAAAAGCCAGCGTCATAATCACCGTTCGTGCCATCTGTTGTGTTCTCCACGCCGCGTTCGTAGCCTTCTTCATACCCTTCTGATTTGCCCTCGCTATACCCCTCGGAATATCCATCATCGCGCCCCGCGTCATACCCGTCCTGATAACTTGGTCTATCATCATATTCAGCATAACAACTGCCTAGCATAAGAAGTGCAACAGATAATATCATAATTCGCTTCATAACTGCCTCCGCTTAATTGTTCGATTTTACGACATATTATAACACCACAGCGTGGATTCGTCAATCAAAAAAATTATATTTGCGTAAACTATACAAAGTCCGTAAAAGTTGGCGGTTACTGCACTTGTTTTTACATTATAATGGTTATAAATAAACGCAGCCCGAGCGCAGACGGCGGAATCCGAGCGAAAGGAGGACCAACAATGAAAGACAATTATCTTAACGGGAAAGTCCCTAACGGCGTAAGCGGCGTTATCGACGGCAAGCCTGTCACTAAAGGCGGCGGGAACAAGGGCGTACTTGTGGAGGCCGGCATTGGCTCTACCAAGAGCGGCAGCGTTCCCAAAGAGGGCAAAAAGAGCATTAGCGGCAAATAATAATATATCGCTTGGCTGAGCGCAGAGGCTAAGGAGAAAAATGAAAACAGTTATCGAGGGGTTAACTACCGAAACGGCAACGCCCGAAAACACCGAACGCGACGAGTTGCGAGAAGCGGCGGAACAGGCAAGAAAAGACTTTTACGCCGCGCCGGATTACGAGCAGACCGAAGCGACCGAACCGGAGCCGCAAGAGAATGCGGAGCCGGAACAGGACGCCGAACCGGAGGAGTATGACGAGCCAGCGGCTGATACGGAAAAGCCCGACAACCCGGAAGCGCAAGCGCGGCACGAACGCAACGAGAAACAAAAGCAAAAACGCGTTGAACGCGAACAGCGTATCGCCCGCGAAGCGGCAGCGGAGGCTACCGCTAAAGCGAGAGCCGAACTCAAAGCGGAATATGACCGCATTGCGTCAGAACGCGAGAACGCGCGAATAGCGGCTCTTGGGCTGACAGACCCCGATACTAACGCGCCGATTAAAACGGCGGCTGAACTGGACGCGTTTAACGCCAAACAGTACGAACGCGACATCGACGAGAAATTGTCGGTAGGAACGGCTACAGCCGAGGATATAAAGGCGTTGGCGCAGAGAGTAGCCGCTAAACAATTGGCGGCAGTTGAACAACAGCGTCAGATTATTAACGCTCAACAACAGCGTCAAGCGCAAATGAACGCGATAGCGCAAGCGGACATCGGCGCGATAAAAGCTAAATACGACCCGAACATCAATACGCTTGCCGACCTACAGGCTAAGCCGGAATACCCCACTCTGCTCAATATTATCCGCGATACCCGAAACGCGGCTCAAACGCTTTCACAGGCGTATGAAGTATTAAACTCCGCAAAGGCAAGACAGGAAGCGGAACGCCAGGCAGAGATTGACAGGGCGGTACAGGCGGCATTGGCGAAAGAAAAGGGTACAGGCCATCTGCGCGGCATACCGCGCGGAATATCACCGGACAACGACGCAATCAGCCCGGCGGACATCGCCGAGGCGCGTACGTGGTCAATAACGAGAGGTTTGACGGACGCGCAGATTACCGAATGGATTCGTCAGGCTCGAAAACAATAACTCCCTCATTCGGGGGAGATAACGAAAGGCAGTAATACTATGGCATTTTTACACCAGGAGCCGAGCGGTTTTTACGCTCCTCTTGAATATTTCAGCGCCGCGCCCGGTACATACGTCAAGGGACAACTCCTGCACTTTGTGTCGGGGAAACTCGCGGCATTGTCGGCGGTTACGTCCACAACTCCCCCGTGGGTGTGCGAGGACAACGTCACAATCGCAGCGACGCCGGAATCGGGCGCGCTTGGGATAGTCGGCGGCGATGTAGTCGGCGTTACGAGAATTGACACCGACAGCACTTTCCAAACGACGTTAAGCGTGGCGATAGCCGCTCTTGCAATCGGGCAGAAACTGTCCGTTACGGCGGACGGATTACAGGTAAACGCGACCGCGGGCACGTTCGAGGTTCAGGCTTTTGACGACACCGCAATCGGAAGCAAAGTCACCGGACGTTTCAACGTCGATGGCGTAAACAACTAAGGGGAAGGAGATTAATATACAATGGCAGGATTAGCTATGAGAGTTTCCGACCCCGCTCTCGCTTCTTTATGGGGTCACAAGGTAGACAGTATTCGTACGGTGTTCGCTATGCAGTCGAGCGACGACGAGCAGACAATCTTCCCGGAGAAACTGTTTAAGGAAATCAACCAGTACGACACGTCGGTAATCGGGTTAGGCGCAATCGGCTCTTACGGAACCCTAGAGGGTCACGGCGAGATGAGCAAGCCCACAATGACCGACCGCAGCGTCTATAAAGACCTGGAACTGTTTACCCAGGATTGGGGCAGACAGGTAGTTATCTCGGATAAGCTGTTTAGGAACCGCGAGTTCGCGAAGATTGAGAGCCAGGTGCTTAACTTGTCTCCGATGTACTATACGACGATACAACAGTATGTTGAAGAGTTGTATGTACGCGCGATTATGGGCACGAACGGCGGAGTATGGAACAATGTCGAGATGAATATCCTGGCGAACGACAAACTCCCGCAGTTCAGCACGGCTCACGTCAGTCCGTTACCGGAGAAGTCGGCGTTTGTGCCGACGCAAAGCAATATGTTTACGAACGCCTTAACGAGCAAAGGCGTAGCGGCGGTACGCTCGGCGATGAGCAGATTCCGCGACGGAGACGATACTCTGCTCGGCGTCGCGGGCGATACGTTGCTGATATGCGACGACCCGCTGAGCCAAACCAACGCGTACGCGATTCTGGGTACGGCGACAGACCCCGACCAGATTGTTAAACGCTACAACTTCCTGCGCGGCGGCTACGATTTAGTCAGCCTGAAATATGCGGGCGCGCGTCTGCAACAGTTGGGCTGGACGGGACCGTTGCCGTGGGTGATGATTGACAGCCAGCTGCTTAACCGCGCGTTAGCGGCGGTGCTGGTACACTTCTCCGAAGCGTACGTTGACGTACTGCGCGACGAGGAGGTCAAGGCGACGAAGTTCATTCCGCGCGCCGAGTTCGCCGCCAGATTCAACATCTGGCAGTATGCGGCGGTCGGCGGCTGCCCGAGCGGTACTACGCTCGACGAAGCGCCGATAGTCCCGATTGACGTTAACGTCATACCGGAACCCTAAGCGACAAGAACGGTGAGCAGCGTACCTACACGTTCGCTGCTCACCGGATATTACGAGGTGAATTATGGCGGCTAAAAAGAAACAACCCGTAACCGAGGAAACAACGGGAACTTTCCGCGACAAATTAGAGGACAATTCCCGCTTGATAGGTACGGAGGCGTATAAGTCGGAGAACTGGCTTACGGCGGCATATTGGCTTAACTCGCTGGGCGACGAGAAAACACCCGAAGAGTGGAATCAATACGCATATAGTCTTTGGGCGTTGGCACAGGCTAAACCGTGGCAAGCGGCAAGCGTTAAGGCGGCGCAGCTTGACCCCGCCGACCCTAAAATAGTCAGGAACTACAACATATTCAATCGTTAGAGGCAGGTGAATTATTATGGGGCTTGAACTTGGCAAGACGTTACAGGAGATAATCGACTACATAGACGATATTGTTCCTAACGCGTTTACGGTGCAACAGAAAGTTCAATGGATTGCGGAACTTGACGGCGATATTGCTTTACAGGTAATGAAACTGAACGACGCTAACCTGTTCAACTATTCGGAGCATTTTCCGGACAGTATGACGTGGCACGTCTTTCTTTCGTTCCCGTATGATAATATTTACGCTTTGTGGCTGCGTACCCAAATTGATTTTGGCAATAACGAATATGACAAGGACTATAACGCAATCGCGATATATAACGCTCGGCTGGTCGAGTTCCAAAAGTGGTTTTTGAATAACTATTTTACAAAACACCGTCAGCACGGCGAACCCGTACGGAGCGGCAGACAACTACTATTCCGGGAGATACGCTATGCGTAAGATATACGTTTATACAATCGCCAAAAACGAGCGGAAGTTTGTCGATATGTTTATGAAATCGGCGGGCGAGGCGGACGGCGTGTATATACTCGACACAGGCAGTACGGACGGTACGCCGGAACGGTTACGCGAACTTGGCGCGACGGTAAAAGAACGGGAATATAATCCGTGGCGTTTTGACGTCGCTCGTAATGATAATCTCGCTATGGCGCCGACTGACACGGATATTTGCGTCAGCTTCGATATGGACGAGTTGCTTATTCCCGGGTGGAGAGATAGATTAGAAAAAGCGTGGAGAGCCGATACCGAGCAAGCTAACTATAAATATGTTTGGAACTATAACTCCGACGGCTCCGAGGGCGTTACGTTCAACCGCGAGAAGATACACAAATACGACGTATTCCGGTGGAAACACCCGGTTCACGAAGTTCTAACGCGAATAGACGGCAAACCCGGCTCAAATACCGTCTTTATTGACGGTATCACTTGCGAACATCACGCGGATAACGCGAAGCCGCGGAGCGGTTATTTGCCGCTGTTAGAGCTTTCTGTTGAAGAAGACCCGGCGGACGACCGGAATATGCACTATCTCGGCAGAGAATATATGTACCACCGCAGATGGCAGGACGCAATCAATACGCTAAAACGGCATTTGGCTAACCCTAACGCAACGTGGAGCGCGGAACGAAGCGCGTCAATGCGGTTTATAGGCAGATGTTTCAACGCGCTGAACTATCCGTACGACGCGCTGTGGTGGTTCCAAAAGGCGGCGGCGGAAGCACCGCTGCTACGCGAGGGCTGGTATGAAGCCGCGAAACAGGCTTTTAATATGCGCGATATTACGGCGTTCAAATACTTCTCCAGAGAGTGTATTAAGATTAAAGAACGCAATAACGCGGGATATATTCAGGAATCCGAGCCGTGGAGCGGCGAAATAGAACGAATGATTGAGAGGGCGAAGCTACTGTGAGAGAACACATACACACCGCGTACGGTCTGCCGCCGTTCGCGTTTACCGCGTATCAGATAGCGCTTAAACACGGATTTGTCGGCACCGAATCGCAATGGCTGGAAAGCTTAAGAGGCGAGCCGGGCGACGGTTTGTTTATAACCGGATATTGGGACGGCGACGAGCAGAGTTTTCTTAATTCTCACCCGCAGGGCAACCACGGTGACTTGTGGTATCTGTCCGTAATCGGCGAGTTTGTATTTTGGGACGACGAAATCCACGAGTGGCGGGCTATGGCTCTGCAAGGTCCCACAGGACCTACCGGGGCTACAGGTCCGACGGGAATGCAGGGCGGCATTGGACCGCAGGGTATACAAGGCGTAATGGGACCGCAGGGTCCGCAAGGCATACAGGGGAATCAGGGCATACAAGGCGAGACGGGCGCGACCGGAGCTACCGGCGCGATAGGACCGCAGGGGAGCCAAGGCGCCCAGGGCGCTCAAGGCGTACAGGGTTCGCAAGGTATTCAGGGAATACAAGGCATACAGGGACCGCAGGGCGCGGTAGGTCCCACAGGATTGCAGGGCGTTCAGGGTAACGACGGCGGCGTAGGTCCGACCGGCGCGACCGGCATACAGGGTAATGATTTTATCGTCCTGGGTATGTACGCCAACTTGTCCGATTTACAGAGCGCTCACCCGACAGGCGATGACGGCGACGCGTGGGCGGTCGGAACGACCTCGAATAATACGATTTACCTCTGGGATACTAACCTGACGGCGTGGGTTAACGTAGGGCCGCTAATCGGACCGACAGGCCCCACGGGAGCGCAGGGTGTTCAGGGCGTTACAGGACCCCAGGGCATACAGGGCGGTCAGGGAATACAAGGACAGGCGGGCGAACAAGGCCCCATAGGCCCCACGGGAGCGCAAGGCATACAGGGAGTTACAGGCTCCCAGGGCAATATTGGTCCCACGGGCGCGACGGGACAGGACGGTATCGGAACAGTAGGCGCGACCGGGGCTACCGGTCCCACCGGGGCGCAAGGCGCGGAGGGTCCTCAAGGTCCCAACGGAGCAACCGGGGCGACGGGTCCTACCGGAGCGCAGGGGTCAACCGACCTCGCGACAGAGGAAACTCCGGGTTTGATGAGCGCGAGCGATAAAGCTAAATTAGACGGTATCGCAAGCGGAGCGCAAGTAAACGCGGTGACTTCGGTCGCGGGTCGTACCGGAGCGATTACGCTTGCCAACTCTGACGTGAGCGGTTCCGCTCCGCTTGCCAATCCGGCGCTGTCGGGCATACCTACCGCGCCGACCGCCGAGGTAGGTACAAACACAACGCAAATAGCCACTACAGCGTTCGTAATGGCTAATGGCGGCGGCAGTAAATATTATACAAGTACACTAAGTAATGCAAGCGGAGCACAGGCATTTACTATTGAGAATGGTGTTGCTAACAAAGTTAGCTTCAGCTATGGTGCTCCTTTAACTTCTGCACAGGTGGCTGCTATCAATACTATGGGTGATGTTTATATTAGTAGTGTTAGTGATACAAGTGTTAGTATTTATAAATCTACTGCGCCTGGCATCTCGACAATACCTATAGTAATAATTGTAAGGATATAATAAAAACATAATAAGGAAAGGAGAATATTATGGCACATATAATAGGATTACATGACTTTAGTGGTGTTCACCTGGTAAAAATGTCCACAATGCCTAATCTCAAAAGAGAAGTATATACAACAGGTCAAGCCATAACCATCCCAACCGCCGCCATTTTCGCATATATAATATTATGTGGAGGAGGAGGTGGAGGAGGACGCGGAAATGCGAACCTTAGTTCACAAGGAGTGGGAGTAGGAGTAGGAGGAAATGCCGGCGAAACATATATTGTCGATGCGCTCAATCTAAAAGAACATAGCCTCACCTTCGTCAGGGGAAGCGGAGGAGCAGCAGGAAATGGAACAGGAGCGGTTGGTGGTGCTGGTGGTGCTTCTTCAATAAATGTTGGGTCGGCGGTAATCCACTCAGCCGCTGGAGGAGCTGGTGGGGGAGTAATTTACGGGATAACATCAACAGCTCCAGCAGTAACAGGAGGAACATCCTCTCCTCTGAAAGATAGCACTTCTACACTGATAGGAGCAGGTGGTGGTAGTAGTAAAGGATTTGGGAGTGCCCCCACAACAGGTGAGACCTTTTCAGACTTCACCAAGATTACAAGCAAACTCGACGCCAAGGTGGGTGTTTTATTTACAAACAATGATGATGTGTTGTTCAAAGCTCAATCTGGTAGGAGTGTCATCAACTCACAAGGAAGTTCAAGCATCTCAATAGGCGGAGGTAGCGGAGGCCAACCTTCAATGAGCTATAATGGAACCTTAACGCCAGGAGGTAATGGAGGCCGAGGCGTCGGAACTACCTACTATACGGTTTGTGGTGGAGGAGGCGGAGCGTCCTTCTTTGGGGCAGGCGGAACCGGGGGTATAGTATCAGGAACAAACGCGAGTGTATTGGTTGCGGCCACAGCAGGTGATTATGGTGCAGGTGGAGGCGCAGGAGCATCCCTCGGAAACTCGAGTGTAGTGTCCTCCGCAGCAGCAGGAGCAGGTGGAAATGGAATACTGATACTCTACTGGGCGTAATAAATAATAGGGGTTATTGAACAAAAAACTATGACTAACTATACACTAACACCAAAACATAAGTCAATAATCAAAGAACTATTCAATCCAGCTTATGACACTATTATGCTCTTTTTAGAGAGAGGGAGAGGGTGATAAATATGGAGGCGCAACTATACAAGCGGATAATACCGTTATACGCAATTCTGATAGTGTATTCGCTGTTGTCGATGATAGTCTACACAATGCCTAATAAGGCGTTTGAAATAGTGTTTAACATCTGCAAGTCCGGTCAGTGCGTCGTATACGCGTTGGCGATAGCGTGTAATACCCGCAAAGACTTAACTTACAGCAGATTCTTTATACGACTGCTCCTGATTCTCCA
>JAISKY010000179.1 GCA_031260745.1 Oscillospiraceae bacterium | reverse complement strand
TTTCAAAAGACAAAATACTGCCGTTAACGGTAAAAATAGCGGCGGCAGTTGCGCTTGTTATTTTATGGATAGCGATGCCGACGATAATGACCGGAGCGGTTTCGCTGGGATTATTGTGGGCTATAATGGTTCTCGGAGTATTCATCACATATCGCGTACTGGACATCGCGGATTTAACGGTAGAAGGTACGATTGTCTTAGGCGCGTCAATCGCCGCGAGAATGATAACCGCGGGGTTCAGTCCGTTTTTCGCGACCGCTATGGCTTTTGTGCTTGGGCTTGCCGCAGGGCTGATTACGGGAATACTGCACACGAAGTTACGTATACCCGCGCTGTTATCAGGCATACTGACGCTTACAGCGCTGTATTCAATTAACCTTAGAGTTATGGGGCGACCTAACACGCCGCTGTTACCGTTCAAAGTTCCGTCGGTGTTTACTCCGTTTGAGCAGCTAAATCTACCGGCAAGCGTTCCGTCGCTGATTGTCGGCGTAGTCGTACTTGCCGTATTGGTCGCGCTGCTTTACTGGTTTTTCGGTACGGAACTCGGAAGCGCGGTCAGAGCTACGGGGAGTAACCCAAGTATGGTCAGAGCGCAGGGAATTAATACTTCCGCGATGATAATCCTGGGGCTTATGCTGTCAAACGGACTTGTAGGACTTGCCGGAGCGCTTATCGCTCAACACCAGACATTCTCGGACATAACGATGGGTATGGGTTCAATCGTAATTGGTCTTGCGTCGCTGATTATCGGCGAAGTTCTGTTTGGTACTAAGTCGTTCAAAAATACGCTGATTTCCGTGATTTTCGGCGCGGTAACGTATCGCGTAATTATCGCAATCGTAATAAAGCTGGGGCTTGCGGCGAACGACCTGAAACTGTTCGTATCGGCGACGGTAACAATCGCGCTTACGCTGCCGATGGCTCAGGCGAATTTGCGAACGCTGATTAAGTCAATGAAACGCCCGAAAGAAAGGTAATCGAATGCTGAAAGTAGAAAACATTTTCAAGACATTTAACGCGGGCACGGTAAATGAAAAAGTCGCGCTTAACGGTGTGTCACTTCACCTTAAAACGGGTGAGTTCGTTTCCGTAATCGGCGGTAACGGCGCGGGCAAATCGACGCTGCTGTCCGCAGTTGCGGGTGTTTATGGCGTTGACGCCGGAACAATCTCAATTGACGGTAAAGACGTAACGCGTTTACCGGAGTACAAACGCGCCCAGTTCATCGGCAGAGTTTTTCAAGACCCGATGATGGGTACTGCCGCGAATATGGAGATAGTGGAAAACCTCGCGATTGCCAAACGCCGCGGAGGACGCAGAGGTTTGCGCTGGGGCGTTTCTCACGCGGAGCGCGATGAATACCGCGAGAAACTCGCCGCGTTTGACCTCGGTCTGGAAAATCGCCTTACAAGCAAGGTCGGGTTGTTATCCGGAGGTCAGCGTCAGGCGCTGACGCTGTTAATGGCGACTTTGAAACGTCCGAAACTGCTGCTCCTTGACGAACATACGGCGGCGTTAGACCCCAAAACCGCCGCAAAAGTTCTCGAACTCTCGGAGCAAATCGTTAAAAGCAGTAACCTGACGACAATGATGGTAACTCACAATATGCGTGACGCGATTGCTCACGGCGACAGGTTGGTAATGCTGTATGACGGTAAGATTATCATAGACATCTCCGGCGAACAAAAGAAAAACCTAACCACCAAAGACTTACTCGATATGTTTGAAAAGGCAAGCGGCAGCAATGAAGCTGACGGTAATATGCTGTTAGGCTGACAATAGTATTTTCAAGCGTTTTCCGCCGAGCGGTACGCAAAAACCTCCGAAGTCCTAAAGACTTCGGAGGTTTTACGTTTATTGGTTAGCCTGTCGGCGATGCCGATTAGTGACCGTTGGTGGCGTCGTCGTCGCGCCAGTCCCACTCGCGCTCGTTGTAGAGTACGCGGGCGTTCATCTCGTCGGACTTCCAGAGTTCCGCTTCTTTGAATAGCTGGCGCATATTGTAGTAGAACTCAAACGACGTTTTGCACTTGGCAAGCAACTCGTCCGTTGCCTTAACGTAGGCAATCGTGAAATCGTAACTGCTGTCGTCGAACGGCAGACCGTGTTTCGCGTGACCGGGGATAACGGTTTCAAAGCCCATAGCTTTGAATTTCTCCATATCGGCAATCCATTGCTTACGCTCGTCCGCGGTGACCTCGCAGGTGAACGGGTGAGCCTGATTGAACAGCATATCGCTTCCGATAAGCGTACTCAACGACGGAATTGTAACGACGGTGTTGTAGCGAAGGTCGCCCATTACCTCGCCCCAGCATACGATTTCCTCACCCTCGACAAAGAAGTGGAAGTTTTTCCCGTCGATTTGATACTCCGGAGCTGACATAGGCGTCGCGGGGCTGTCGTACTTAGGCACGTTTAGCTCTCCGATTTGGTCAACCCACTCGTCTTTTTTAGCGGTGAACTGACCTTGTAACGTCTTACACACGTCAGGCAAAGCGATGACTTTCGCGTCCGGGAAATGTTTAAGTAACGCCTCCGTGCCGAAGTAATGGTCGGGGTGAGCGTGCGTAACGTAGATGGTTTCGAGTTCCAGCCCTCTGTCGAGGACTTCCGCCAACACGCGATAGCCGTAGCTCATCGTCCACTGAGCGTCCACTACGGCGCATTTCTTCTCGCCCGCGATGATTACGCTGGCGACCTTAAATCCGTTCTCGTCGCTGATACAGGCAATCGTCCGGAGCTTACTGCCCTTCCTGCGTGGGTTTTCGCGTACTTCAAATGCCATTGATAAAATTCCTCCTAAAATAATACTTTGAGTACATTTTAGCACAATCCGCGCCGATTGTCAAGCGGTTGCGGCACATAAAAATGCAACGGCGAATAATCATTCGCCGTTGACGGCAAACTTCAAAAATATCGCGCACTCCAAGCGTTTTTTGAATAGCTCACAACCTAGTTTGTACGTACCGTCTATGTTTCCCGTAGCGTGATACGAATTCGCGGCGCAGCCTCCGGCGCACCAAAGCCTTGCCCAGCAGGTTTTACATTCCGGCATTGTTAGTATGCTCCGATTAGCGAATCCGGCGCGAATTTCCGGCTTTGTCACGCCGGTGAAAACGTCGCCCATCGCGAATTTCGGGTCGCCGACGAACTGATGACACGGATACAGCGTACCGTCGGGAGTAACGGCAAGATACTCCGAGCCGCTTCCGCAACCCGCTACGCGTTTATGCAAACACGGTCCGTTTTCCAAGTCAAGGTTGTAGTGATAGAAAGTGAACTCGCGTTTTGTCATTTCCTCGGCGAGTTTTTCATATTGCTCAAAGATAACGGGCAAATCACTTTCGCGGAGCGCGTAAGGCTCGTCGTCGGAGCATACTACGGGTTCGATTGACAAATGCTCGAAGCCAAGCTCGCGCATTTTAAGTATGTCGCTCAAGAAGTCAAGGTTCTCGCGGGTATACGTACCGCGAATGTAATAACCGCCGACGCGGTTTTTCACAAACTGCCGGAATTTTGGAACAACCGTATCGTAACTGCTTTCACCGCTAACGGTCTTGCGGAAACGGTCGTGAGTTTCTCTGCGTCCGTCAAGGCTAAGCACGACATTGGTAAATTCGCGGTTAGCGAAATTTTCTACGTCTTCGTCTAATAAGACGCCGTTAGTCGTAAGCGTGAAGCGGAAATTCTTCTTTGCGGCAAGCTCAATACTCCGCGCGTAGGCGACTAATTGTTTCACAACGTCCCAGTTCAACAGCGGTTCGCCGCCGAAAAAATCAACCTCAAGATTCCGGCGCGAACCGGAGTTCGCGACTAAGAAATCAAGCGCGGCTTTGCCGACGCCGAAGCTCATAAGCGCGTTATCGTTAGTCGCTTTACTTGCAAAGCAGTACGAACAACGCAGATTACACGCGTGCGAGATATTCAGACACAGCGCTTTGACGATTTGAGATTCGCCGCTCCGCTTAGGCTCAAAATCGGACGGCGGCGCGAATAGTTGACCGTTTGCGGCAAGTTCGTCGATTTCGGTAATGATTTCGCGAAGTTCGGTGTTGGAAATGTCCGGAAAACGCTCCGAAGCCAACACTAACGCGCGCTCCGCGTCATTAACTTCGCGAAGCGCGATAAGTTCGGAGGTCAGCTCGTCACAAGCGTGGATTGAGCCGCTGTTGCAGTCAATCACGATGTTAAAGCCGCCCAAAGTATAACGGTGAGTCACTTATTTTTCGTCGTCGCCGACACGCTCACACGGTTGATTGGCGACTCCGCAAGAGGTCTTACACGCGCTTTGGCAGCTTGTCTGGCATTCGCCGCAACCGCCCTTTTCGGAGCAAAGCTCCCGCGTTTTAAGCGTTACGATACGTTTGGTCATTTTAAGTTCTCCTTAATAAGTAGTCTTGTTAATTTATCGAAGATAAAATCTTCGTCGCAGATTGTCGTTATTAATATCGTGCCGTCAGGCGTGACGCGTTCCGGTTCAATAAGGTTTTCGCGGAGTAACTCCGGAATACTCTCGCCGTAAAGCGCGATTTTCGCGGGGTCGGAATTTTCCGAATATCTCCGAACAAACGGTACGTTCTCAACGGATTTATAGAAGCGTCTAAGTCGCTCCGCGAACCCGTCAAACAGTTCCGTGCCTTTAGCGTCAAGAAGCCGTAAACAGTAGTCCGCGCTCGCCATCAAAACGTACGACGGACTTGAGGTTTCAAATACGTCAAGCTGACGGGATATTTCCTCCGCGTCGATGTTGACGCCGCAGACGTGCAACAGCGAGGTTTGCCCCAACGCGGGTAAAGTCTTGTGCAGGCTCTCAACCGCGGTGTCCGCGCCCTGTCGGGTCGCGTTTTCCGGAAAGTACGGGTTAAACCCAAGGTGCGCTCCGTGAGCCGCGTCAACGTGCAACGCGATACCGCCGGCGTGACACCTAGCCGCGATTGCGGGAATGTCAAGCGTTTCGCCGTTATACGCGGGCGAGGTTACTACGCAAATTTTCGCGTCACGCGCGTTGTCGTATGTCACCGTATTAAGGTTACACAACTCCGCCGCGTGTAATACGGAGCGGTGAGATTCGCCGATAACGATAAGCTCCGTACCGCCGAACGGACGGTGTAACGCTCTGATTGCCGACAAATTGCCGCACGAGGAACCGTTGACGAGTAAAAACGACTTACGCGCTCCGTATAGCTTAGCCGCTAAGTCCTGAGTTTCCTTAATCAGCCCGGAGGCGGAGTGCAAATCGTCGAAGCCCTCAATCTCCGTAATGTCTTGACATAGCTCAGGCGTAAGCGTAAACTTAGGATTGCGCTTATGACCCGGTATATGTAGCGGGTACATCGCGTTAGCCCTTAGCGCGTTAGCCAGACCGGACTTCGGAAACCATTGTAGCACGTTATCGCCCATTTGTCAACACCCTATCAACTAACTGACGGGAACAAATTCGCGTCCGTATGCGGCAGAAAACACGCCGCAACAAATTCATCCATATATTTGGGGTCGGAACTAAGCTCTATATACGTCATATTCTGCTTAATTTCCTCAACTTTTTCACAAGCCGAATCCGATAACAACATCGCGTACGCTCCCGCAAGCGAAGTGTTTCCGACGTAGCGGAACAACGAGCGGTCTACGTCCGGCAACATTCCGATTCTAACCGCGTTATCAAAGTTTATACCGCTTCCGATACCGCCCGCGACTAAAACTTCCTCTATCGCGTCTACGGTGAAATCAATCGCGTTCAGCATTGTGCGAATCGCGGAGAATATCGCGCCCTTTGCTCTGATGAAATTGTCAAGGTCAATCTCGGAAATCTCAACGTCGTGACCCGTCGCGGTATCCTTACCGAACGCGAGAACGTATGACTTAACGCCGTCGGCTTCGGAAACTTTTACGCGTTCGCCGGAAACGGCGATTTTGCCTTTAGGGTCGATTATCCCGGTTCGGAACATCTCCGCGACACTGTCAATAATACCGGAGCCGCAGATTCCGACGGGCTTACCGCCGCCGATTACCGTAAACGTCGGCTCAAACGTGTCCGCGTCAATGGTACAGGCTTCAATCGCGCCGTCGGCGGCGCGCATACCGCAACTCATATCGCCGCCCTCAAGCGCGGGTCCGGCGGAGCAAGCGCACGTAAACATAAATTCGTTGTTTCCGAATACCAGTTCTCCGTTAGTGCCGAAATCCGCGAACAAAGCGTAGCCGCTTTCGCGCTTCCATAGCAGTGACGCCAGCGTTCCCGCGGTAATATCGCCGCCGACGTAACTTCCCACGTTCGGCGCGAGCAAAACGTCCGCGTCCGGATTTATCGGCAGACCGAGTTCGGACGCCTTAAACGGAGCGTGTTCGTAAAATACCGGTTCGTACGGTTCCAGCCTGATTGTGTCCGGAGGAACATTGGCAAAAATATGGTTCATCGTCGTATTGCCGGCAATTACCGCTCTGACGATTCGCTCCGGAGTTGATGACATCGCGTTGATAAGCGGCGTAATCGTTTCACTTACAATCGCGTCGTTAAGCAGTTTAAGCCCGCCGGGTTTTCCGGCTTCTACAATACGGTGAATAACGTCCGCGCCGTAACGTATCTGAGCGTTACCCGCCGACGCTTTAGAGATGACCTCGCCGGTTCGCAAATCAACTAGCGCGGCGGCGACAGTCGTCGTCCCGATGTCTACCGCAAGTCCGATTCCGCTTGTTTGGTCTTTATCGAACTCCGACAAACTATCCTGAATAGTCCGAAAAATCGAGAGTTCACGCTCGTCGGAGAGGTCCGCGGTTTTCATACGGCTCTGATACGCGGAGGCAATGTCGGGAATCGCAACGGAAATATCCTCGTCCGTAACTTTCGTCTGACAAGCAAGAACTTCCGCGCCGTTAAGGTTAACCTTGCACTTTTTGCACGAGCCGTTACCGTTGCACGGAGCGTCAATCGCCACGTTAGCCTTGCGCGCGACGTCAAGCAATGTTTCGCCGATAAGCGCGGCGATTGTAACCGGAGGTTGATTTGAAAACGTAAATGTGATATTAGCCATATATTATCCTTAAATATTTTTTCACTTGACAATTACTGCTGATTGTGATATAGTTAATAGTAGAATAACCACATTAGGGGGCGATATTATGACTGTGGCGGAACTCGAAATGGCTAGCCAAGTCAAACGCTTTGAAAAACAAGCAAAAGCCAATCAAATGCGGAAAATCCGCGAGAAACTGGTTAAAACTTTCTTAGAAGATGACCCGAACAGGAAAGAACCTTCTTTAGAGGAAATTCGTCGCGTAGTTGATTGGCTCAGCGAAGAATCGGAAAACCTTGACAAAATCTAAACCTTTTGATTCGGCTCTCCCCTATTGGGGAGAGCCGTTTTCGATTTTCACGGGTTATTGCTTATAATTCCAGATAGCTGTCCGCGAACAGAGTTTCATTTTTGATTATGTCGCAACTCTTGACGGTTTCCATCAGACGCTGGTCGTTCGGATTGACAATCGCGCTGGTCAGTCCCGCGTCAATGCACATCGCAAGCATTACGCTGTCCATAATCGGACGGATATTCTTGGGCATACCGTTAGACACGTTAGATAAACCTCCGGTTGACTTGAAGCCTTGCTCCGAGAACCAGCGGATTGTTTCAAGAATATCTGTCTGCTTATCCTGCATACCCTTGATTACGAGGAAAAGCGGGTCAAACCACATATCCTCGGCGGCGTCCATACCTTTTTCCATACCGCGCTCAAGCATTTCCATACAATACGCCTGACGCTCGTCAACGCCTCCGGGTACGCCCTCGGCGGAGCATAACGCAAGCACGATAGCGTCGTTCGCGGCGGCAAGGTCAATGTTCTCGATACGGTCGCCCGCGTCCGCGCTGTTGACTATCGGCTTGCCCTTACTGCGGTTGTAGACCTGGATTCCCGCCTCGATAGCTTTACGGTTCGCGGTGTCAAGCGCGAGCGGTACGTTGTCGAAACGCTCCTGAATTAGCTTAACCGCCCATTGCATAAGCTCCGGACCGTTGGACTCGGCGGGACCGATGTTTACGTCTAGGTAAACCGCTCCGGCGTTCAGTTGCTCCTCCGCGCGTTTGAGGATAGGGTCGGGGGTCATTGTATTCATAGCTTCGCGTATGACAGGACTGATACAGTGTATACGCTCGCCGATTGTTACGAATTTTGCCATAAGTCACTTCCTCCGTTTATATTATTAGTCTGTCTTAGCGGGCGGACAAGCATATCCGCCCTTAATTGAAAACTGTCTTTACGCCGCTAACTCTTTCGCGAATTTGACTACCGCGACGGCTTCATTAGGACCGACGAGGATTTTCCAGTCGGGAAGTTTAGCTTCAACCTCGCCTTTAAGCACAGCGACTTTACCCGGTAGGATTAATGTGCGGCTCTTGACTTTAGGCTCTACTTCTTCGGTGATGAACTTCGCAATTGTGGACGCGCTGAATTTGCCCGCCGCCCACGAAGTAAGCACGGAATATCCGCCCGCGTCGCAGATTAGCAGATTACACGGAACTCCGGAACGCTCCAACTCGCCCGATACGACAAAGTAGGTCAGCGCGAAATCGACAGTGATATAGCACGGGTCGTTCTCTCCGCCCTTGTTCAGCGGATAGATTCCGACTTCCTGACGCATCGGTTTCTGCGGGTCGGTGTACAAGTTCTGACGAAGTCCGTGCAACGGCAGAGAAGTCGCGTAAGTCATCTTCGACAAGATAAGAATTGAGCCGTATTTAACCGTAAACAGCGCGGCAAGCGCGGCTTCCATATCAAGGTCATCTTTAGCAAGTCCGGCGATGTTAACGAGCGTCGGATAGCCGAATGTACGGTCTTTGTTCAACAACGCGGCGCGCCGAATTTGCACGGTCATCTCGAACGCCGTCTTAATATCGTGAGTATCAACGGTGAGAATCAGGTTTTTATTGCCGAGTTTCTCCAGTTTCTCAACAAGGTCATACATCTCCTCAAGATTAGGAGCGTTTACGCCAAGCACTAATCCATTATCGGTCGCGAGTTTCGAGAACTCCTCGTAGTTGTCCTTGTTCGCGCCGTTAAGAATCGGCTTCGCGTCCTTAATTGCCTCGACCGCAGCCTTAGCTTCGTCGATTTTGAACGTGGATAGGATAACTCCGCGGTTAAGCGCCGCGGCTTTCTTCGCGAGGTCAACGAACTTGCCCTCGTGATGTTCGCATACGTGGACGAACTCCGCGTACATACGTTCGCCGATACGGGCGTAGTCAACGGCGGCGCTTTCCTTTATAACCGCTTCGTTTTCCTCGTCGGAGTTACAGCCGTACAGCGAGAACGCGTACAGCGTTTTGCTTACGTATGTTTTCTCGTGACGGAACAGCACGGTTTCGCCGCCAAGTTTACCCTCGTCGGCTCCGAGTTTAACGGTAAGCGACTTCATCGGGGGCGCGGTACTCTCCGCGATTTTGTCCAGTACGTCCGCTTCAACGTGCGGACATTTCGTAATTTCAGCTCCGCCCGCCGCAACTTTCATCGCGAATGCCATACAAGTCGGGAATCCGCACTCCTTACAGTTTGCGTGAGCTTTAGGCAGAAGTTTGAATATGTCTAAACCTTTCAAGGCCATAGTTAATTTCCTCCTTTAGTGTTACGCTAAAGCCTTAATAAGGCTAGATACAGTTGCGATTGACTGCGGGTGACGAAGCATAACCGCGTTGGACCCGGACGCGAGAACCGATACGGCG
>JAISKY010000068.1 GCA_031260745.1 Oscillospiraceae bacterium | reverse complement strand
TGTGTTTTTCATAGTTTTTTAACTCCTTTTTTATTCAAAATTTGGGTTTACGGTTAATTCGGCGCGCCAAGAATCCAAAACGGTCCGTTCGCGCCGGGGTTCTTGTGAGCCTCGTCGATTATTATTGGCAAGTCCCACTCCTGCTCGCTTCGCTTTTTGCTCGCGGGGTCTGCGACTAGGATTTTGCCTTCGCTAGTCACTCCGCGCAGTACGATAAAGTGACCTACTTTGGTAAAATGTCCCTTTTGCATAATCGCGACTATCAGCTTGCCGCTCGCGAGCGCGTCAACGATTTTTTGCGCCTCGCTCCGGGTTGCGTAATCCACGGTCAGCCCGAAGTGTTTTGCACCGTCCGGAATTAGAGCGTGGTAACTACCGTTTCCCTCGCATTTATAGCCGTTTTGGTACGCCCACGTCGCCATTTGCAACGGGTCAACCGCTCTGCCGGATAACGAGGACACCGCTATTGCGAGCGAGGTCGGACCGCAACCGGAGCTGCCGATTGTACCTTGCAAGCCGTAAGGTTCGTCCGCCCATCTCGCGTCAAGCTGACTGTAATATTGCACCTCGGTCGCTCCGTCAGTGAAACTCACTCCGGAGAAGTCCAGCCCCGAGCCGCTTAGGTAGTCCTCTCCGGTCGGGTCAACGTACTGGTCGTAGCCGTTCTCGACCCGGACGTTCCTAACGGTATCATAGTCAGAGCCGAAAAAGAAATCTCCGAGTGTCCGGAGCGGCATAGTGAGTATGTAAAAGAACAAACTCACGACTAGGATAAACCCGGCGAGCGGCGCTACGGCGAGGATAATAAACTTTCGCCGCGTTTCCTCGTCGGTAAGTATAGCGACAGCGGCTTTCGCTGCGACCTTCAACGCTGTTGAGCTAATGTGTATCACCTCCGAAACAAAATAAACCCCTGTACGCGCTTTTCACGCATACAGGGGTAGTTAGATTTTGTGTTACATCGCGTTAAGTTCGCGCTCGATTTCTTCAAGCGTTACGTCTTTCAGCAGTTCGTCGCGTTCAGCCGTGTAATCGCCGTAACCGCTGTCATACTGGCGCATAAACAAAGCCATTCCCAGCGGACCTAACTCCTTAGACAACGCCTCAAGTCCGGCTTTCCGCAACGCGACGGGATTATTGTAGTCAATCGTCAAATTAGTCATTGTTAAATACCTCCATATAATAGTTCAGCGGATTCGCGACTCGGATTTTAATATCCGAACGCGCCGCCGCTTTTATTAAGCGAGCGTCCGTAGTCAGGAAAACGTCAACTCCGGCGTATTCTGCCGCCGCCAAATGCAGACTGTCAAACAGTTTAATGTTCAACTCCCGGAATTGAGCCGCTCTCGCCTTTATCTCCGGATTATACTTCACCTTTCGAGCCGCTCCGTCGTTCAGCATCAACGCTTTTTGTCTTTTCGCGGAATCCGGATTCTTCAATATTTCAGCGGTTATTATGTCGCTCCCGATAAGCTCCCAGTCTCCGGTAACGCCGCAACGCTTCAGTATGCTGACTATCGCCTCGGTTTCGAACCGTACTTTGTCCTGCGATTGGTTGTCAAACGGTCGATTAAGACAGCATACGTCCATATATACTTTCAAGCGTATCACCTCATACTCAGCATTATACACCATACCGCGCTGAAATTCAAGTAGTTTTTTCATCTCCCGCCGCCGCTACCCATATATTCGAGCTTGTAGTCGGGAATATCGAAGCGTAAGCATACGTTTTGCTCCGGCGAAAAACAGAGCGTACCCGCGTTTTTTGTTGAACAACCGGTCCTGCTCGACCTCGGTTAGGCTGTACAGCTCGGCGGTTTCGGCTAGGTTCTTGCCGTCGCAACCCATCAGTATTTTGTAGGCGAGAATATTTCGGTACAAGGGAATAATTACAACATTTGGGGATTGTTTTTACCGCTTTGAAGTGCTATAATAACAAAATACTTGTTTGTATGAATAGAGAAGTTAGCCGCAACCGAGTAGCGGACGGCTTAGAATTTGCCGTGAGGGAACTATGGATATAGATATAATAAAAAAGACATTTGAAGCGAAAACCCATAAATATGTGCAAGCGATTCACGAGCTTGAAAACGTACCTAACAATCGCGTTTACAGGATTGAAACCGAATCCTGCCCATATATTTTCAAGATATACAGCAGCCTTGATTGGCCGGAGAACGGCAAGTTGGCGTTTGTTGCCGCTAAACTCCGCGAATTTGATATACCGGTTGCAAGGATTCTTGTGTTCTGCCGTGATAACGACAATTTTCCGAACGGCTATCTGATAGAAGAATGTCTACCGGGGATAACCGCAGACAGGCTTACTCTTTCTGCTCCGGAAACATTGTCACTATTTGGGCAACTTGGAGAGTTAATGTCGCGGGTACACACGATAAAACTGACAAACTTCGGGTATTTCGGCGGTAGCGGCATTGCCGATTGGTCAGTCTTTTCGGAATTTATCTATAATACTTTGTCCGACTGTACGGAGCGGCTTATCGGCGGAGGTATTCTCAATCCGGAAAATTTGGAGATAATCCGGAATGCAGTCAGAGAAAAACTGCGTATATGTGATAAATTCCCGTCTGCGCTTTGCCACGGCGACCTTTCAACAAAAAACGCGCTTGTCGATTCGCGAAACATAACGCTCATCGACTGGGACGATGCGCTTGCGCTGTGTTGGACGGCGGACATCGCCCGTATGACTCTATGGCTAAAGCTAAATTATGACGTTGGAACTTCCGCCGCCTACAGAAAGGCGTTTCTCGACCATTATGAAACAGATTGCGACAAAAACATATTCGATGTGGTTGAGGACGCGCTTCACGTTTTTTACGGGTTGGATTTGTTAAATTATTACGCAGGAACGCCTATGGCTGAAAAAGTGAGACCTTTGGTGCAAAATGCGCTTAGAAAGTGTGAAATAGCAATAGAACTAATGTGAAAAAGTGTAGCGCAAGAACATCACCGCCAGCGGGTCTTGCTCCC
>JAISKY010000015.1 GCA_031260745.1 Oscillospiraceae bacterium | reverse complement strand
TGAAAGCGCAGAGTTCGCTCCGCCAATCGTGCGAATCTCCGTAAGATAGGTTTTGTACGCGCTCAGGGTCTCGGGTGACAACTCATTTTCGCCCAGCCACTCCGCGAATGTTCTAATGTCGCGGGTGTACTTCTCGACCGTAGCGGCGGAACGCTTGTTTTCCAAAAGCCGCGCTCCGAACTCCGTTATTTGCTCGGCTGTGATTGCCGCCATCGCGTTCCCTCCTAATCTTACGGACTCTCAGTTCCGAGCAGTTATAAGCGAATTCAAAATTACTAATATTGGCAAATAAGTAGCCTTTATAACCATATACTTCCTGCTCTTAATTGGTAAATTTGAAAACGACACAAAAAATCAAGCCGGCGAAAATTTTTTTTGCTCTCCGGCTATAAAGTTTTGCCTGTTTTACCCGATAAAGAGTATTAGTGACTAAAATAGACACTTATTTATGTATGCGAGCAGTACATTATTGCAATAACAGGTGATTATAAACCCGGAACTGAGAGTCCGGCGTTTTTTGTTTTTTTATGTAGTATTATGGCACCAAGTTTAGGGCATCCAGACGCTTTCTTAACTCCGAACCTGTAGTCGCGGTGTAGATTCGAGTAGTGTTCACGTCGCTGTGACCCATAATATCGGCAAGTTCTACGAGATTCTGATACGAAGCGTAGTATGTTCTCGCGAATAACCTACGCAAGTTGTGCGGGAATATTTTTCCCGCAAGCACTCCAGATGTAGCTGAGAGCTTTTTCATACCCTGCCATATAACGTGCCGGTCTACCGGCATACCGCGTTTCGTAACAAATACCGAACCGGAATCTATTTTACGTCCTCTCGCATAGGCGAGTAGCAACTCGCATAGTTTTGTAGGTATGAATATTATTCTTGCCTTACCTTTGAACTGAATCGCGGCTTGTCCGCTCCGAGCCGCTTCGACAGTGATAAACTGTAACTCCCCGACGCGAATTCCGGTCGCCAGTATTGTTTGCATTATGAGCGAAAGCCGAATTTTCCCGATACGTTCCGCAGTGGAGATTAGCATTTCAAAATCCGACCGCTTCAGCTCGCGCTCCGGCGCGACAAATATCCGACGCTGAATTTTCAGTTTCGACAGTTTCAATTCGGCGTATCCGAGGTAGTGCAAAAAACTATTTACAGCCGAAAGCATACCATTGGCGCCCGCCGCAGTATACTTCTCCGCTATACTCTGTTTCCAATCGACCGCCAGTTCCTTCGTCATTGGCAAACCACCCGCGAACTCCGCGAACGCTTTTGCGTAGCGCCCGTACTTCTCGATTGTACCCTCTGATTTTTCCTCGCGCCGTAAGTAAGAGGCGAACTCCGCGATTTGCTCCGAGGTGATTGTAGTTGTTGTCATTGTGTGACCCTCCCAAAAAATATTTTGGAAATAGTGTACCACAATTACGCGAAAAAAATATGCAGGTTTCGATATTTTGCTTGCATATACCGGAATTTACGCATTTCGATTTCTTTTTTCTGGGAATAATATTTATATCATTTTGGATATTGGTAATTATGTGTTTAGTTCCGTTAGCCGTTTCACGGCACCCCCGGTTGTTTTCCCGCGACCATAGCCCCTGCTTTTTGGCGACTATCGGAGCGTGTTCCGGCGAAGTTTCGGGAGCGGAATCAGCTTTTGTCTCGGTAGATTCATCATTCACGACGAATGTGTACAGGTTCGACTTCTGACCGCCGTTGTCGCGGTACTGATGTTCGCGGGAGATAATTCCGGAGTTTTCCAGTTCGTCAATCGCGGCGCGGGTAGCGCTGACGGACAAACCGCAGGCTTTGGCGGTAGTGTTGTGAGCCGGAAACGCGCTGTTCTCTCCCGAGGCAAGTCTGCAAAAATACAGATAGACAAGACGCGCTTTTGCCGTCAGTTTCTCCATAAACACGTTGGCGTAGGTCACAAAAAAGCCTTTTACAGCGTCCTTAACTATGGTGTAGAGATAGCGCAACGCCCCCGGTTAGGTCGAGCTTGTCCGCGAACGGCGATAAGCCCTGCGTTTTCTAGCTCCGAAAGAGCTTTTTTAACCGTAGTCACGCCGATACCTGCGGCGGAGCCGATTTTCTTATGCGACGGAAACGATTTCCCCGAATGGTCGGCGCATTTGCAGAGATAAGCGTACACGAGCCTAGCGTAGCCGGACACGTCCGCGTCAAAGATTTTGTTGTAGGTGTAAAAATAAGTTGCACTCATAGTGGTACTCCTTTTCAAGTTTGCTATATTTAGCGTTTAACGCTTTGAGAGCGGCGGGAACGTATTATAATATCACGCTCCCGCCGCCCTCAAAACGCTAATGGTTATACATAATCTTCAAGATTTTTGTTGCCGTGAGTAAATTTCACTCGCGTTAAAAGTAAGTACGGCGCGGTAAACTCCTTGTCGCCGGATTTTATAGTCCGGTTGCGTAGCTCGCCCTCGACAAACAACTCGTCGCCTTTTTTGAAGAACGTTCCGATAAAATCCGCGATATTATTCCAAGCGGTAGCGTCGATGAACGTAGTATCGTCTTTACCGTTTTTTACCGCGAGCCGATTGTTAAGGACGTGTTTTTCCGCGCCGTTCACAGTCACGGTTTTGACCTCCGTGTCCTGCGTCAAGCGTCCGATGTCAATAAACATAGTTTTTTGCTCCTGTTATTTAATAGTATGGGGCGACCGTTTTAGCGGCCGCCCCTTGGTTTTTTGTGTTTTAATAGCCTGTGCGCGGTAATTTTTTCGGCGGCGTGGGGTTATACACAGAAATTACCCACGTCGAGCTACCGATTATCCATTCATTTCCATATTTGCCTCCCACGTCGACGCGGTTAGCGAACTCGTAACCGTTCGGCAGGTCCGGCTGAACCTTGACGTAAATCTGCGGCTTTTCTACCTCCGCGAATCCCGCCTTGACCGTTCCGAACACCAGCGTGAACGAAGTAACGTACTCGTCGCGAGCAAGACCCAGCTCCGCATTTGAACAACCGACGACGTTGTTCTGCGTCGTACTAAGGTTGTCCGCGATAATCATTGAATCACCCTTATTAGTCGTAACGAGAACCTTGTATTTAAGCGATTGGTTATACGTTCCGGTCACGATTTTGGTTAGCCTTACCGCGTCAACAGGCAAAATATCGCGCCAGTAGAAGTCGGTCAGCGGCACGGTCGAGGTATTGCGAACCTCCTTTATATCATAGCGGATTGTATCGCCCGGCATACATTCGTAAGGACCGACTTTGCGGATTTTCACTCCGGTATTAGCACTATAATTCACAAACTCTCGCTTGATGATTTGCGTAGCGAACTCCAGTTCAATGTCAAGCGTTTCGGTCGAAATTTTGTACCATTGCGGAGCCTGAACCTCCTTTACCGTATAGCGTCCGAGGGGGAGCGGTTTGCTAACGGCGCGTCCGTCATTGCCGCTTACGAAGCGGTCAACGAGGTTGCCGGAGTTGTCTTGGTAGATTTCAAAAATTGCTCCGGCGAGCGGCGTTCCCGCCTCTAATCCGGTAATTTCGTGGTCGTCGCCGGACTTTTTCGTGATTTGGATTTGCCCCATTTGCGGCGTATTTTCCCATTTTATTTCGGTTATTTTTCCGCTAACAAACTCAACTGTGCGAGGCATATCGTCGGTGTAGTAGCCCGGAGCCGGACGAGTTTCGCGAAGCGTATATCTGCCCTCCGTCAGTATTCCGGCGAAGTCGATAATGCCGTTATTGTCTGTTACATAGTTGCCGATAACATTATTGTTGCTGTCAAAGAGCATAAACTCAACATTGTAGATGCCCTTTTTCGTTACGCTGTCGATTTTCAGCAGACGTAATCCCGCTTTTTGCTTGTTTGTGAGTTGCAAAGTCGCGAGTTTGCCCGGCATAACGGTTATTGCGTGGACTTCCGTGTCAAGCTCGTAGCCGTCTAATTGCTTACACTCGGTTATGTGGTACTCGCCCGCGTCGAGCGTGTTTATTAGGATTCTGCCCTGCGCGTCG
>JAISKY010000202.1 GCA_031260745.1 Oscillospiraceae bacterium | reverse complement strand
TTAGTTATTTTCGCGTTTTAGCTTCTTCCGCGAGTTGAGCTACAACCTCGTCAACCGGCGAAACTCCCAAATCGCCGCCGGAGTATGTGCGTACGCTTACGTTACCCGCTTCGGCTTCTTTATCGCCGACTACGAGCATATACGGAATCTTTTGCAGTTGAGCTTCGCGGATTTTGTAGCCGATTTTCTCACTTCGAGTATCGACCTCCGCTCTTAGCCCGGCGGCTTTCAGCTTAGCGCACACGCTATCCGCGTAGTCCGCTACGCGGTCGGTAATCGGCAATACGGCGACCTGACGCGGAGCAAGCCACAGCGGGAACGCTCCCGCGTAATGCTCCGTGAGTATACCGATAAAGCGCTCAACCGAACCGAGCGCGGTGCGGTGAATCATAACCGGGCGGTGCTTCTCGCCGTCCGCGCCGACGTACTCAAGCTCGAACCTCTGCGGCATTTGGTAGTCCAGTTGAATTGTTCCGCATTGCCAAGTACGCCCTAAACTGTCCTCTAAGTGGAAGTCGATTTTCGGACCATAGAACGCTCCGTCGCCCTCGTTGATTACGTATTCCTTGCCCGCTTCAACCAACGCGACTCTGAGTTTTTCAGTCGCGACTTCCCACAGCGCTTCGTCTCCGATGTGATGTTCCGGCATTGTGGAAAGCTCTATGTGGTACTTGAACCCGAACTTGGAGTAAATCGAGTCAATCAGGCTGATAACGCCTTTGATTTCGCTGATAATCTGCTCGTCAGTCATAAATATGTGAGCGTCGTCCTGAGTGAACACTCTTACGCGCATAAGCCCGTGCAAAGTTCCGGAAAGTTCGTGACGGTGTACGATACCAAGTTCCGCGACGCGAAGCGGCAACTCGCGGTAACTGTGAGGTTCGCTAAGGTAAACCAACATACCGCCGGGGCAGTTCATAGGTTTGATGGAAAATTCGTTCTCGTCGATTACGGTAGTGTACATATTTTCGCGGTAGTTCTCCCAATGTCCGGAGCGCAGCCACAAATCCTTATTCAGCATAATAGGAGTGCTGATTTCCTTATATCCGGCGGCGTAGTGAAGCTCGCGCCAGTAGTTAAGCAATTCGTTTTTGAGGAGCATACCGTTCGGCAGGAAGAACGGGAATCCTGGACCCTCGTCTCTAAGCAGAAACAATCCGAGTTCCTTGCCGAGCTTGCGGTGGTCGTGCTTTTTGGCTTCTTCGATACGCTCCAGGTGAGCCGCTAAGTCCTCTTTATTAGCGAACGCGGCGCCGTAGATACGTTGCAGCATTTTGTTCTTGCTGTCGCCGCGCCAGTACGCTCCGGTTACGTTCATCAGCTTAATTGCGTTCGCTTTCAACCGCCCCGTATGCGATAGGTGAGGACCCGCGCAAAGGTCGGTGAACTCGCCCTGTTTGTAGAAGCTGATTTCAGCGTCTTCCGGGAGGTCGTTAATTAGCTCAACCTTGTAAGGCTCGTCTTTAACAAGCTCCAACGCTTCGCCGCGCGAAAGCTCAAACCGCTCGATTTTAAGGTTTTCTTTAATGATTTTTTTCATCTCCGCCTCGATAAGTTCAAGGGTTTCCGGAGTGAAAACGACATCGGAGTCCATATCGTAGTAGAAGCCGTCGGCAATCGCCGGTCCGATAGCAAGTTTAGTGTTAGGATAAAGACGCTTAACAGCCTGAGCCATCACGTGGCTTGCCGAGTGCCGCAGCGTTTGAAGCTCGTCCATTTATTTATATTCTCCCTTGTAAATATGTTAGCTTTATATTATCACACTTGCCCCATTGTGTCAAGTAGTTTTGGGCTGCAAATATTAAATATCTGTTAACTGATAGCGCGTTTATTACCACCGCTAAAACCGCGATATAGCTCTGAAAGTTATGGCTTGCATTTTTACAAAGAATGGTCTATAATATAAGTCAAGCGGAGGTTGCGGGAGCGTCACCGAACCTAACCGGCTATATTCCTGCTCTCTTAGAGCGGAAAACAGGTGGAGTAAATGACTGACTATATTGACTTTGAGTGGTTTGAAACCGACAAAAAGATTTTGCGTAAAACCTCACGCGGCGGCGACGACGTCGGGTTAAGGTTAAGTTCGCGCATTCACGACGGAGAGGTCGTGTATCAAGACGGTGAAAAAACCTATATCGCCAAAATTCTGCCCTGCAAACTGTTAAGAATCACAGCCGCTAGCAGAGTTGACCTTGGTCGTATATGCTACGAGCTTGGCAACCGCCATTTGCCGGTTGCGATTGCGGAGGGTTACGCGGAAACTCCGTTCGACGCTCCGTTAGGCGAACATCTGGCAAAACTCGGATTCAAATGTGAGGAAACATTCGGAGTTTTCAGCGGCTATATTTACGGAGGACATCACCACGGATAACTCTAAGGTTCTGCTATGGCAGGCGTTCGACGCGCTGTTTCCAATCGGGGCGTTTACAATGTCCGGAGGGTTGGAAACGTATACTCAAAACGGAGCGGTTCGCGACAAAGCTACGCTTTCGGAGTACCTTGACGCGTACCTGTACGTTTTGCCCTACGGAGATTTGGGATTCGCGGCTAAAGCGGCGCTTGGCGGCGACGCGGTGACGCTTAACGAACTCTGCGGAGCGTCAAAAGCTCCTGCGGAGCTAAGAGCGGGCAGTCTTAAACTTGGCGTGAGGTTCGCTAAAGCTGTGTCCGCGCTTGGTGATTTCCCGTTCGCAAAAGAGAAAAACCACTACTCCGTAGCTGCGGGGCTTTTTATATCAGCCTCCGGCGCTGATGTTGCCGAGGGTCTGGGTCTGTATTGTTACACCCAGTTGTCGCTGATAGTTAATATCGCGGTTAAGTTGATTCCGCTGAGGCAATCGGACGGTCAAGCCGCGCTTGCCGCGGTCGCTAAAAAAATTCCCGCCGCGATAAAAACGGCGATGTCCGCCGAAATCAGCGAACTGGGAGTTTCCGGAGCGGGTTTCGACCTGCGAGCGGCTCAACACGAGGGTTTAGCCGCAAGAATGTACATTTCATAAAGTAAAATGACAATTAGTGAGGTGAACTCTATGTCGTATGTGAAAATCGGTGTCGGAGGTCCTGTCGGGTCGGGTAAGACCGCGCTTATTGAGCGGCTTACAAGAGCGCTGGCTAGTGATTACAGCATTTGCGTAGTAACAAACGACATCTACACAAAAGAGGACGCGGAATTTCTCGTTAAAAACTCCGTGTTGGAGTCTGGTCGTATTGTCGGAGTGGAAACCGGAGGTTGTCCTCACACCGCGATTCGCGAGGATTGCTCAATGAACCTTGAAGCGGTTGAGGAAATCGCCGAAAAGTTTCCCGACGCGGAAATTATCTTTATTGAAAGCGGAGGCGATAATCTGTCCGCGACGTTCTCACCGGAACTTGCCGACGCGTCTATTTATGTAATAGACGTGGCTCAAGGCGAGAAGATTCCGCGCAAAGGCGGTCCTGGAGTAACGCGCTCCGATTTGCTGGTGATTAACAAAACCGACCTTGCGCCGTATGTTGGCGCGAGTTTGGACGTAATGGCAAGCGACTCGGAGCGTATGCGCGACGGTCGTCCGTATCTGTTCACTAACCTTATAACGCTTGACGGCGTGGACAAAGTCGTTGACTGGATAAAACGCGACGTTTTGTTGGAGGGAATTTAGTGGGTAGTTTACGCCTAAGTACACAGTTCAGAAACGGCAGAACTGAAACCGACAGCGTAGACTTCACCGCTCCGCTGAAATTTGCCAAACCGTTTTACCGCGAGGGCGTTACGGAGTTTATGTATATGTGCGCCGGTCCCGGATTGCTTGACGGCGACAGCCTGAATATGACGTATGAAATCGGAAAAGACTGCTCCGCTATGGTTACGGGGCAGTCGTATACAAAAATATTCAAATCGGAACGCGAGGGCGCGTCAATGAGCGTCAGCGTAAACGTCGGCGAGAACGCGTCGCTGTTCTACTGTCCGGCGCCGACAATTCCTTTTGCCGGCAGCCGTTATAAGGCGAACTCCGTTGTTGGTCTTACGCGCTCGTCAAGGCTGTTGCTTTGCGACGCGGTAAGCTGCGGACGCGTCGGTATGGGGGAGCGGTTCGAGTTTGACAGTTTCAATTCGCGAATTTCCGTATACGTTGACGGTGAATTGGTATTCCTTGATAATACGCGGCTTGTTCCGGAAGAAGTTAGACCGGACGGAATTGGATTTTTTGAGGGTCATACTCACCTTGGGCTGATTTACGCGTACGGATTCGACATAGCGATACCGCCGCAGGTTTCGGACGCGGAGGCGGCCATAACAAACGCGGCGGCGGGAGTTGTCGTCAGAATCCTTGCGGACAGCGGCGACGCTATTACTCGGCTTGCCCGTCAAATTTTATCGCAATGTACGACTTGATAAGCTCGGCGGCTTTTTCGCGTCCGACCCGGTCGGTGTTAAGCGTCATATCGTACTGCACGGGGTCAGTCCATATCGTTCCGCCAGTGTAGTATTTGATATAGTCTGCGCGGTAACGGTCGGTTTTCTCGATAAGGTCGTGAGCCTCATTCTCGGTAACGCCTAACCGGTGGATAATTGACTTCGCGCAATACGCTCGCGGAGCCTCGATGTATACGGAGATTACATTGTCGTAGTCTTTAAGTATCCAATTCGCGCATTTTCCGATTATTATACAGGATTCCGACTTGGCGAGCTCGCGTATTACCTGAGCTTGAATATTGAACAGATTATCGTCCGACGTAAACTTTTTGTCCGTCGGACTTAATATATGGTCGGTGTTCGGAGACGATTTCAAAAGGCGCAGCAAGTTGTGTCCGCGCAGTTTCTCGTCCGCCATCGCGAACGCTTCTTTGCTTATTCCGCTGGTATCGGACGCCATCGCAAGGATTTGACTGTAATAGCAAGGTATGTTAAGCTGACGCGAAAGCTCCAGCCCTACCTGTAAGCCGCCGCTCCCGAATCCTCTCGCGATTGTTATAATATAATTCATCAACGTACCTCCCAAATGGTTAATAAACGTGTCCTAAAACAGGAAATAAAGACGGGCAAGCGGCAATTTGTCCGCGGGGTCGCACGTTATATGTTCGCCGTCTACCGTTACACTGTAAGTTTCCGGGTCAACCTCGATTTTCCCCGCGCGGCTATTGTTACGCATATCGGCTTTGGAGATTTTACGGCAGTTCTTGACAGGCACAACGATACGGTTCAAACCAAGACGTTCCGCGATTCCGCGCTCCGCCGCGTATTTCGATACGAAGGTCAGACAACTCCGCTGACGCGCTAATCCGTACGCTCCGAACATCTTAGCGTAAACGACCGGTTGGGGCGTAGGGATTGACGCGTTCGCGTCGCCCATACGCGACGCGATTATGAATCCGCCTTTGATTATCATTTCCGGCTTCGCGCCGAACATCGCGGGCTTCCACAGTACCAAATCCGCGTATTTCCCGATTTCCACCGAACCGACGTACTCCGAGAATCCGTGAGTTACGGCGGGGTTAATCGTGTATTTCGCGACGTAGCGTTTAGCTCTGGCGTTGTCGTTTCGTGAGCTGTCCTCGGGTAGCGCGCCGCGCTGAACTTTCATTTTGCTCGCGGTTTGCCATGTGCGGGTGATTACCTCGCCGACGCGCCCCATCGCCTGACTATCACTACTCATCATCGAAAAAATACCCATATCGTGCAAAACGTCCTCGGCGGCGATTGTTTCAGGACGTATGCGGGAGTCCGCGAACGCGACGTCCTCCGGAACTCTGCTATCCAAATGGTGGCACACCATCAGCATATCCAAATGTTCGTCTATCGTGTTGCGCGTAAACGGCATAGTCGGATTCGTTGACGACGGCAGGATATTCGGCATCGCCGCCGCCCTGATAATATCGGGAGCGTGACCGCCGCCCGCGCCCTCGGTATGGTAGGTGTGAATTGTTCTGCCGCCGATTGCGTCCAGCGTGTCCTCGACAAACCCGCCCTCGTTGAGCGTATCCGTGTGAATCGAAACCTGAACGTCGTACACGTCCGCGACTTTCAGCGCGTGGTCAATCACCGCCGGAGTTGAACCCCAGTCCTCGTGGATTTTCAGCCCGCAGGCTCCGGCTTCGACTTGCTCCGACAACGCCGCTTCGCTTGAGCTGTTACCCTTACCCAGAAAACCAAGGTTGACCGGGAAATCCTCCGCGGCTTCAAGCATACGCTCTATATTAAACGTACCCGGCGTACACGTCGTGGCGTTCGTACCGTCCGCGGGACCCGTACCGCCGCCGAGCATAGTCGTTACGCCGGAATACAGCGCGGTTTCAATCTGAGTCGGGCTGATAAAATGTATATGAGTATCAACACCTCCGGCGGTAAGGATTAAGCCCTCCCCGGCAATAATCTCCGTACCGGCTCCGACGACGATTGTAACTCCGTCCATAATGTCGGGATTACCGGCTTTGCCGATTCCGCATATTTTACCGTTTTTAATGCCAATGTCCGCTTTGATAATACCGTTATAGTCAAGGATTACAGCGTTGGTTATTACCGTATCGGGACAATCTAAAGCTCCGCACGATTGCCCCATACCGTCGCGCAACGATTTGCCGCCGCCGAATTTAGCTTCGTCGCCGTAGGTCGTAAGGTCGTCCTCAATCTCGATTATAAGCTCCGTATCGCCCAGACGAACGCGGTCGCCCTTAGTCGGACCGTACATATCGGCGTATTGCCGCCTTGTCATATAGAACATTCTCAGACCTCCGATGTTTTGAATCCGCTGATTCCGGCTTTGGCAATAGCTTCAGCTTTTACGTTTTGGTCGTCCATACTGCCGTTTGTCAGTTCGTTCAGACCGTATCCCGTTCTGGTTCCGCCGATTTCCACAAGATTAACGCGTTTACTCTCACCAGGCTCAAATCTAACCGCCGTTCCGGACGGAATATCAAGCCGCATACCGAACGCCGCGGCTCGGTTAAAGCTAAGCGCCTTATTAACCTCGAAAAAGTGATAGTGCGAGCCGACCTGAACCGGACGGTCAGCCGTATTCGTAACGGTTATCCGCGCCGTATCTTTCTCCGCGTTTATCGCGATTTCATCTCCGTCAAAGATGAACTCGCCGGGAACAATGCCGCCGTTCGGCTTTATCGGTTCGTGAACCGTTACGAGCTTAGTGCCGTCCGGAAATGTAGCTTCAAGCTGAATCTCGTGAATCATTTCCGCTACTCCGTCCATCACATCGTCGGGAGCAAGCAGACGCGCGCCTATGCTCATAAGCTCCGTAACATTCAGCCCGTCGCGGGCAAACTCCAACAGTTCCGACGTGATATACGCAATCGCCTCCGGGTAGTTTAGTTTAAGCCCTCGCTCCTTGCGGGCTTTCGCCAACTCTCCGGCGCAGTGTATCATCAGACGTTCCTGTTCTCTTGGCGTTAAACGCATATTCCCACCTCTAATTTACAGTTTACAGTGAACGGTGAACAGTGAACAATTATTGAGTTTAATCTTGCCGTGAACTGACCGCCTGACAGTAATTGTTCACTGATTTACGCTGTCATTATGCTTTGAACGGATTTCGCATCAAGCGAGTCGCCCTCCAAAGCTATCGAGCCTTTTTCCATAACATAAACATAATTTGAGATATTCAGTACAAATTCAAGGTATTGTTCCACGACCAGAACAGTTATACCCTTCCACTCGTTAATTTTTCGGATTGCGGCGGCAATATCCTTGATTATCGACGGTTGAATCCCCTCGGTTGGTTCGTCAAGTATCAGGATTTTCGGTTCCGACGCTAACGCTCTGGCGATTGCCAGTTGTTGCTGCTGACCTCCGGAAAGGTCGCCGCCCTTGCGTTTCTCAAACTGCGGTAAAATCGGGAAAAGCTCGTAGATGTAATCCGGAAGTTTACCTTTACCGCCTTTTGGCTGCAAGCCAAGCTCTAAGTTTTCCCTGACGGTCATTTGCGGAAATATATCGCGCCCCTGCGGAACATACCCTATTCCAAGCCTTACGCGGTCGTACGACGGCATTTTCAGCATTTCCTTGCCTTCAAGCCGAATACTGCCCTCCGGAGTTTTCACTAGTCCCATAATACTTTTCAGCGTAGTGCTTTTGCCGACTCCGTTACGTCCGATTAGGCATACGATTTTGCCTTTCGGAACGCTAATATCCAATTCCGGAATTATGCGGCTGTCGCCGTAATAAGCGTTTAACCCGCGAATATTAAGCATTGCTAATCTCCTGTCAGTTGACATTTGTCTGCGGCGGCTCGCCGCCGCCTCTGCCGAGATACACAGCCTGAACCGTTTGGTCGGCGAGTACGTCGTCAATCGCGCCCTCCGCAAGCACTTTGCCCTCGTGCAAAACCGTAACCGTGTCCGCCGCCTGTTTCACGAACTCCATATCGTGTTCTACGACGATAACGGTGCAGGTTTTCTTAATTTCTCTTAGGATTTCTCCGGTTTTCTCGGTTTCCGGCTTGCCCATTCCGGCGGCGGGTTCGTCAAGCATAATAATCTCCGGCTTCTGAACTAACTGCATCGCGATTTCGAGCCACTGCTTTTCGCCGTGAGCCAGCGAACCCGCTTTAACTTGCTTGCGCTCCCGTAAATCAACGCGCTCCAGTATGCGGTCAATGTCGTCAAAATCGTCATTTTCGGGACGGTGAAAAATCGAGTCTAAAACTCCCTTGTGACCTTTAAGCGACAATATCATATTCTCAAGCACGGTAAGATTGACGAATACGGACGGCACCTGAAACTTTCGCGCTACGCCCTCGTTGACAATGCTGTGTTCTTTCATACCCGTAAGCCTGACCGGAGACCGCGACTTAGGATAAAAGTACACCGTGCCGCTTGTAGGTTTGGTCTTAGCGCATATAATGTCAAGCAAAGTCGTTTTACCCGCGCCGTTCGGCCCGATGAAAAAATGCACCGTGTTGCGCCGTACCTCTACATTGACCTCCGACAGCGCGCTGAAACCGTCGAACACTACAGATATTCCGTTGATTTTCAGCACGTTAATGTCTTGCGTTCTATGGTCGGGAACAAGTCCCAACATCGGTCTAGCCATTTTCCGCGCCCTCCTTACTCCGACGATTGGTTAGTTTTCGTATACGGGCGGGAATCTGCTCTTTGAACAACCCTACTATTCCGCCCTTGAAAAACAGAATCGCGATACAGAATATTCCTCCGATTATGTATTGCCAGACCTCCGCTAACGCTCCGGAGCTTAAATTGTACTCGCACAGGTTCATTATGAACGCGCCAAGTACCGCGCCTACGAGCGTTCCGCGTCCGCCAATCGCGACCCAGATTACCATCGTTATCGAATACGAAATCGTCATCTGCGACGGAGTTATACTGCCGTTGAAATTCACGAATATCGCGCCCGCGACCGCCGCGATTACCGCCGACAAAACGTAGACAAAGTTCTTGTAGCGGCTGACTTTGTACCCCGAAAAGTACGTGCGGTTCTCGCCGTCGCGGATTGCGACCAGCAGTTTCCCGAATTTCGTGCTTACCAGATACGCCGACAGAGCGTATATCAGAATCAAAACTCCCAGCGCGATATAGAACAGCGTAAACAAATTGCCCTGATTCGCTCCGCCCCGAATACTGCCAAGTACGGATTTGATTTCCGTAATGCCTACGTTTCCGTTCGTATACGGCGACAGCGCGATAAAAACCGAGTACGCCGCCCACGTCAAAGCCTGTGAGATAATCGAAAAATACACGCCTTTGACGCGGTTCTTGAAAATAAAATACCCGACAATCCCCGCGAGTAATCCGGGAACAATAATCATCAGCGCAATCGCCGCCGGAAGATTGTTGAAAGGCTCCCAAATCAGCGGCAGTTCAGTTAATCCGCCCGTGTGCATAAACTCGGTAATCTTTCCGCCCGTAGCGCTTAGTTTAAGGTACATTGCCATCGCATAGCCGCCGAGCGCGAAATACAGCCCGTGTCCGAGGCTAAGTATTCCGGTGTAGCCCCAAATCAGGTCAAGCCCTATCGCGACTATCGCGAACGCAATACACTTACCAAGAAATATTCCGGTAGGAGTAGATACGCTTCCGGCGGAAATCAACGGCGGAACAATCGCCAACGCAACCGCGATTAACCCGAAGCATATATGATTTATATTTTGTTTGCATTTTTCTACTATTTTCATATCAGACTCCTGTTAACTAAATTGCGGTATTGCCAAAAAATTACTTACGGCGGTTTATTCGTCTAAACTGCGGCTGCGGATTGTGAATAAACCCTGCGGTTTCTTTTGCAGGAACACGATTATAAGTATCAGCACCAGAGCCTTTGCAATCGACGAGGACATAAAGCGTTCAATTGTAATTCCGGCGAACCCGATTATCCCGGAACCTAATACCGTTCCGGCGAGTTTTCCCACTCCGCCAAGCACTACCGCTATAAACGAGTTCACGATGTACGACTGTCCCACCGTCGAGTCAATTGAGCCTAACAACGCGACTGAACACCCCGCGATTCCCGCCAGTCCGGAACCAAGCCCGAACGTAAGGTTATCCACTCTGCGGGAGTTTATGCCCAGGCACTGAGCCATCGGTCGGTTTTGCATTACCGCTCTCATCTGCGAGCCGAAGTTCGTGCGGTAGATTACAAACCACATCGCCGCCATTGTCACCGCGACAAGTAAAATGATAAATATACGGTTGTATGAAAATGTTACGCCGCCTACGCTTAATCCTCCGGTTAAAAACGACGGAGCGTTGACGTTAACTCCCTGCGAGCCGAATATGCTCCTTGCCGCCTGCTGTAATACTAAGCTGATACCGCTGGTCGCGAGCAGACTGTCAATCTCGCGACCGTAAAGCCGCGAAATTACGACCTTTTCAAGCAGACACCCCAATATCGCCGCCGCCAGAAACGCGGCTATCAGCGCCGCGAAGTAGTAAAGGCTGAACAGGCTTTGCGGTACGTATTTTACAAACAGTTGCTGAACGACGTACGTTATATACGCTCCGACCATTACGAACTCTCCGTGCGCCATATTTATAACGCGCATAAGTCCGAACGTAATCGCCAGTCCCAGCGACGTCAGGAGTATAATTGAACTTAAACTAAGCCCGTTGAACAGCGTATTGATGACCTGACTCATTTTTAACTCCTAACTTTTTTTAAGTGATAGGTGATAAGTTTTATCGGATTCGTTAGCAACTCTTATTAGCTTGAATTGTTCGGTGAAAACTTATCACCTATACCTAGGACTTTTACTCGCTGATAATTTTACTCGAGCGGTTGAATGTTCGCCGCTACCGCCCAGTCGTATGTGGTCAAATACGGGTCGGGCGCTACCGGACCGGAGGTTGAGTACACTTCCGTTATCAGTCCGTCGGTTCCGACTACTCCGATTCTTACGGGCTTGGAGAGATGCTGATTGCTCGGGTTGATTTCAACTTTTCCCTCCGGAGCCTGGAAGGAGATTCCTCCCGCTCTGATAGCCGAGAGAACGTCCGCGACCTTGAACGAACCGGCTTTTTCTACCGCCGCTTTCCAGAGGTATACCGCGTCGTACGCGGCTTCCGCCGGGTCGGAGGTCACGCGGTTCTCACCGAACTGTTTCTTGTACGCCGCTACAAACGAAGTGTTTTCAGCCGTATCGGTAGTCTGGTAATAATTCCACGATACCATATGGTCTTTCAGTATCGACGCTCCGATTGCCGCGACTTCTTCCTCCGCGATGGAGAACGACATCGTCATATATTCCGCGGCGGTATAGTTTTTCTCGCTCATCTGCTTGAAGAACGATACGTTTCCGGTTCCGTTAAGAGTATTAACGATTACGTCAGGTTTCGCCGCCTCAATTTTCGCGATTATTGAGCTGAAATCCGTCTGGTCCATCGCCGCGTATTCCTCGCCGACAACCTCAAGTCCCGCCGCCTCAACCTGAGCTTTGATTATCATATTCGCCGTGCGCGGGAACACATAGTCCGAACCGAGCAGGAAGAACTTGGTGTAGCCCTCGTCAATAAGATACTCAATCGCGGGAACGATTTGCTGATTAGGAGCCGCGCCCGTGTAGATTATGTTCGGCGACTGCTCCATTCCCTCGTACTGTACCGGATACCATAACAGGCTTTCGTAATCTTCAAAAACGGATTTGACCGCTTTTCGCGAAGACGACGTCCAACATCCGAAAACAGTCACCACTTCGTCTGAACCGACTAATTTCTCCGCTTTTGTCGCGAATACCGAAGGTTCGGATTGACCGTCTTCTTCTATGTACTTAATTTGCTTGCCAAGTACGCCGCCCGCGGCGTTGATTTCGGAAATTGCCAGCACTTCCGCGTCGCGAACCGATTTTTCGCTTATCGCCATCGCGCCTGAAAGCGAGTGCAGCAGTCCAACCGTAACGGTATCGCCGCTTGCGGACGTTCCGGGATTTGCCGTTTCGGACGTCGAGCCGCCTGTCGAGGGACTTGCGGCGGCGCCATTGCCTCCGCTTGCGCCTCCACACGCCGCCATTAACGTCAGCGCCAAACACATCAGTGTGATTAGCGCAGGTTTTAACCACTTGAACTTTTTCATAATGGTTATCTCCTTATAAGAAAAAAATAAGCAACGGAGCCAATTAACCCCCAAAGGTTAATCGGCTCCGTTGCCAGTGACCGCATAATATCACGTTTCAAAACAATTGTCAAGGCTTTTTTTACTTTTTATTGCTGAACTATGAAAATTTGTACGCTTTAACGAAAATCTAAC
>JAISKY010000142.1 GCA_031260745.1 Oscillospiraceae bacterium | reverse complement strand
GAAAATGTCAACGCGGATATACTCGTTACCGCGTGTCTGCTTCACGACATTGCCAGAGCGGAACAATTCGCGGACGCTAAGGTTGACCACGCCGCAGCCGGAGCCGTAAAAGCCCGAGCGTGGCTGCTCGAAAACGATTTCGCCGCAGAGTTTGCTGAAACCGTAAGCGAGTGCGTACATACTCACCGCTACCGCTCCGATAATCCTCCGCGAAGTTTAGAAGCTAAGATTTTGTTCGATGCGGACAAAGTTGACGTATGCGGAGCTACGGGAATTGCGAGAACTTTGTTTTACAAAGGTCATACTTCGGAGCCGCTGTACGCGGTTGACGCCAATGGTAAAGTTTCCGATGGCACAAACGATAAAACTTCTACATTTTTCCGCGAGTACACGTATAAGCTCGAAAATATATACGACAGATTCTACACAAAGCGCGGTTCGGAACTCGCGCGAAAGCGGCGCGAAGCCGCGTTATTGGCTGAAGTCCGCGAGTGCTATGAAAACGGAGGTCTACAATTATGAAAAATACACTTAAACGACCGATTGCAGCGTTAGCCGCGTTCGTAATTCTCGCGGCGGCGATGATTATCGGCACGTCGTCGGCGGCTAGCGATATATATTTCACGTCTGTAGGCGATAAACTTCTACCGCTTACACAAGGTGAGATTCCCGTCAATCAAAGCGGAGTAATGTATGTTCCCTATACCGTGTTCAACAGTTCAACGCTGGGTACAAGCGTGTATTACTCCAAAAGCAGTCAAATCGTCCAGATTATGAACGGCACGAAGGAACTGCGGTTTGACCTCGGCGCGCTCAAAACATACGACAACAACGGCCGCTATTTCAATAGCAGCCTGGCAATCATAAAAAACGGTAAACCATTTGTGCCGGTATCGTTCGTAAGCGGATATTTCGGGCTTAGGTACAGCTTTATAACCAACACGGGTATCGAAAGCATTGTGCGCGTCAGTACGGCGGACTCGATATTCGCAAGCGACGGCGAGTTTGTCGCCGCCGCCTACACGCGTATGAATACATATCTCAGCGATTATCTGGCGTCACTGCCGTCCGCGCAATCTCCGGCAACTCCGATTCCGCAGACGCCGTCGCCGTCGCCCTCTCCAACTCCGAATTACTCCGATATTTACGTATACCTGGTGTTCTTCGGCGCGGAACGAGGAGCGGACATTCTTGACGCGTTAGGCGATTTGCCCACGACGTTTTACCTTACCGCTGACGAAATACGCGTTAACGACGATTTTGTAAGACGCTTAATCGGAGCCGGAAAACTAATCGGGGTTATCGAGCCGGAAACCGAAGCCAACGCTGTGTCTGCGTCCGATTATCTGCGTGAGGTCGCGGTATTCTCCACGAGTTTGGCGCTGTCCGAAATTCCGTTGACCGTTACGGTCAGCGAGGCAAGCGCGGTACTTGCCGACGCGGAAAGAAATTCAGAGGTCGTTCTAAACCTCGTTTCCGACGACGATACCGCCGAAGCTCTGGGCAAATTTATATACGAAGTTCAGCAGGGACGTTACAGCGTTACTGCCGGACAGGGAAAGCCGTAAGCGCGCTTCCCTTTTTAAGCAGAGATTCCGTACCCGGCTCAATTACGGCAATTACGTCGTAGTCGTCAGGCTGAACCCGAATTAGCGCTTCCCCGCTCACTATTTCTATTTTTCCGGGCAATAGCAAAGTCGCTTCTCCGGAACGCTCGTAATCCTCCGCGAGTTTTACGCGAATCGGTTTATGCCCGTATTCGTTCAGTCCGCTAAGTTTCCTAAGCGCGGGAGAGATTACCGCGTATAGCAGTATCAGCGCGTTATCAATATCGCCGGGCAAAGCGATTAGCGGAGTAATCCCAATCGTCGCAAACGCAAACGACCCGCACGGAGCAAAATCTCCGCCCCACGTCAGCGTAAACGCGCCCATCGCGTCAAACGCCGACGTCATATAGTCGCGGTCCCCCGCCCCGGTTCCGCCGGTGGAAATCATCGCGTCAAGTCCCCTGCCGCTGTTTATCAAATCCAAAATTGCCTGAGTATTATCCTCGAAGTCAAGCCCCAGAAAAAACGTATCGCAACCCAAGTCTTTCAGCGCGGCCTCTATCGCGAAACGATTGGAGTCGCGCTTTTTGCCTTGCTCCGGAGTATTGTCAAATGCGACAAGCTCCGAACCTGTGGAGATTATCCCGATTCTCGGTTTAAGGTAAACTTCAACTTCGGTAATCCCCTGCCCCGCGAGCTTCGCGGCAACCGCCGGAGTTACCCGAATCCCCCGCTCCGCGAGTACCGTTCCGGCAACAATTTGTGAGCCTGTTTTTGAAATATTCTCACCAACGCTTACTTCTGATAAAAGCGTCACGCTGTCGAATGTAAATTGAGTTTCCGCGTACCTGACCACCGCGTCCGCGCCGTTGGGAATCATCGCGCCCGCGTGAATTTTAGACGCGAATCCGTGTGTAAGCGTTTCAGTCGGAACTTTTCCTGCGGGAATATCCTCTAAAGTTTTCAGCGTGACTGGGGTGTCCAAACCCGCGTTTAAGGTGTCCGAAGCGATAACGGCATAGCCGTCCGTCAATGCCATATCGAACGACGGAAAGTTTTCCCGGGCAATAATATCTTTAGACAGTACGCGGTTATATGCCTCGCCGAGCTTGACATTTTCACGGTTTCGCGGCGCCGAAAACGGCATTAGTATCTCCTGAGCGCGTTTCAAATTGATTTTATACTCCACATTCAATTCCTTTCCTCTTTTGCATTATATGTATATCTGATTTCTACTAAGTCTTTGCCGGCGACGGTTATATTGCCTATCTCACCGGAGTTGACAAAGCCGTTTTTT
>JAISKY010000108.1 GCA_031260745.1 Oscillospiraceae bacterium | reverse complement strand
TATACGATTATCTTCGCAAAGACCGACCCTAAGGCGGGTTCGCGCGGAATTACCACGTTCATTATGGATATGAAGCTCCCCGGCGTAAGCCTTGGCAAGCCGGAAAACAAAATGGGAATCATCGGCGTACCGACCACAGACGTCATTATGGAGGACGTTCGCGTTCACGACAGCGACCGTCTGGGCGAGATTAACAAGGGTTTCTCCAACGCGATGAAAACTCTTGACTACGGACGTTTGGGCGTTTCGGCGCAGTCGCTGGGCGTAGGACAAGCCGCTCTTGACGAAGCGATTAAGTACGCTAAGGAGCGCAAACAGTTCGGGCAGAAAATCAGCGAGTTCCAAGCGCTTCGCTTTATGATTGCCGATATGGCGACTGAGCTTTACGCGTCTCGTGAGCTCGTCTACAACGCCTGCGTACTTAAAGATAAGAACGACCCGCAAGCGAGTATGTATTGCTCAATGGCGAAGTATAACTCGTCGGAGATGTGTAACCACCTCGTATATAAGGCGGTTCAAATCCACGGCGGTTATGGCTACATTAAGGATTATAAGGTTGAACGTCTTTACCGCGACGCGCGCGTCAACTCCATCTTTGAGGGTACCAGCCAAATCCAGCAGATTGTTATTGCCAACAATCTCTTGAAATAACGTAAGGAGATAACGATAAATGAAGATAGTTGTATGCGCCAAGCAGGTACCCGATACTAACGAAGTTAAAATCGACCCTGTCAAAGGCACGTTAATCCGTGACGGAGTGCCGTCAATACTAAACCCCGACGACGCGAACGCTTTAGAGGCCGCGCTTAAAATTAAGGACGTTTCTCCGGACACTACGGTCAGCGTTGTTTCGATGGGACCGCCGCAGGCTACGTATATGCTTAAAGAGTGCATCGCGATGGGCGCGGACGACGCGTATTTGTTAAGTTCACGCGCGTTCGGCGGAGCCGATACTTGCGCGACCAGCACCACAATCGCCGCCGGAATCAAAAAACTCGGCGACGTGGATTTAATTTTCGCGGGACGCCAGGCAATCGACGGAGATACCGCTCAGGTCGGGCCACAACTTGCCCAGCGGCTTGGACTTCCGTTCGTAACCTATGTGCAGAATGTCCGCGAGGTCAAAAATGGCAAGGTTATAGTCGAGCGTCAGCTTGAGGACGGCTACGAAGTAATTGAAGTCAAACTTCCGTGCGTACTGACCGCGGTTAAGGAGCTTAACACTCCGCGCTATATGAGCGTACCGCGCGTACTCTACGCTTGCGATGAAGCCGAAATCAAGATTTGGAACGAGGTTGACGTAGAGCTTGACCCGGCTGATTGCGGACTTAACGCGTCGCCGACAAAGGTTTTGAAGTCGTTCACTCCTCCGCCTAAAGGCAAGGGTGAGATTCTCACCGGAACTATCAATGAGATGGCGACCTCCGTTGTCGCTAAACTCAAAGAGAAACACGCGATATAGACAATTAACAGTTAACAATTTGTACTTGTTATTTTAATAAGCGTTAAAGTAAACTGTTAGCTGTTATTACGAAAGGATTTATATTTTATGGCTGTAAAAATAATAGCTGAAAAGTGCATTGGGTGCGGAATCTGCGAGAAGAATTGTCCGTTTGAGGCAATTAAGATTGAAAATAAAATCGCTGTCGTACTTGACAGTTGCACAGGTTGCGGAGTTTGCGTTGAGGGTTGCCCGAAAAACTGCATTGAGAATACTCAAACCTCTATGAGCAACGTGGACATCTCGTTATACCACGGCGTATGGGTTTTCGCGGAGCAGCGTCAGGGTAAGTTGATGAACGTCGCGGTTGAACTTCTCGGCGAAGCGCAAAAACTCGCGTCGGAAATCGGCACCGAAGTGTGCGCGGTTCTTGCCGGCGACAATGTTGATAATCTCGTTGACGAGTTGTTTGAGTACGGCGCGGACAAGGTGTATTACGCCAACGACCCGTTGCTGTCGAACTACACCGCCGACGGTTATACCAACGTAGTGTTCCGCGCGATACTTAAATACAAGCCGGAAATCGTACTGCTCGGCGCGACCCACATCGGGCGTGACCTTGGTCCGAGCCTCGCGGTTAAGTGCGGCACCGGACTTACCGCGGACTGCACGAAGCTGGACATTGACCCCGAGGACAAGAAACTTATGCAGACGCGTCCGGCATTCGGCGGAAACCTTATGGCGACGATTGTCTGTCCGGGACACCGTCCGCAGATGAGTACCGTTCGCCCCGGCGTTATGACCAGAGCCGAGCGTCAGCCCGGACGTAAAGGTCAGCTTATTGACCTCAAAGCGGAACTGAAGTTTAAGTTTAAGGACGGCGACATTCGCCAGAGCGTGCTTGAAGTTATCAAAAGCACTGTTGAGTTAGCAAAGCTCACAGATGCGGACATCATTATTTCGGGCGGACGCGGACTTGCTCCGACGCCTGACGAAGGTTTCGCGCTATTGAAGAAACTCGCGGACAAACTCGGCGGTACAATCGGCGCGAGCCGCGCGGCGGTTGACTCGGGTTGGATTGACCACAGCTACCAGGTCGGTCAAACCGGAACGACCGTCAAGCCGAAGATTTACTTTGCCTGCGGAATCAGCGGAGCAATCCAGCACCTCGCCGGAATGCAAAGCTCCGACTACATTGTCGCTATTAACAAGAACGAGAACGCGTCAATTTTTGAAGTCGCAGACTACGGAATCGTCGGCGACCTGTACAAGGTTATCCCCGCAATCATCGAGGCTTTGGACGCTCAGGTAGCGTAAAATACTGACCTCGCAACGAAAGGAGCATAACAATGAAACGTATGTCATCAATTGGCGTGTTGCTTGTAGGGGCGGCAATTGTATTCGGACGCTATGCGCCGTCAACCGACATTATTCAGGGCGCGCTTATGGGCGGCGGAATGTGTTTTATCGTCTTTGGATTGCTTCCTGATAAAGCTAAAATAAAGCTGAAACAGTTGAAACAGCGGTAATAAAAAGAAAGTCGGCGGAGTTCGGCGCCGCCTAGCGTCGAACTCCGTTTCTACCTATTGTAATGACATTGCGAAACGTGACAATCAGCCAACTTTTGTCGGAGTCCGTTCAACGTAACCCCGATGGGATTGCCTTGCGCTATTTCGGACGCGGTATTACGTACGCGGAGCTTGACCGTCTTACCGACGAACTTAAAATACCCGACGAACCTCTAGTGTATATGCCTATGCCGACAACGGAACGTCCCGCTGACGAAGTCGCGGACACGATTACGCTCTACCTTGCCGCCGCGAAGCGCGGTAAAATATCGGTATTCGGTATGCGTAACGCTAGACCGTTGACTATTCCGGAAATTGTGGACGGCGAAGCGATACTGTACACTTCCGGTACTACCGGCGAACCAAAAGCGATAATTACGACCAACTACGCCAGAATTAACAGCGCGGCGGCTCACGTCGAGGCTTTAGGCGCGGCGGCTTCGGACAGATTTTTGATGGCAATTCCGCTCCACCATTGTTTTTCGCTGACGGCGAATCTTGCCAGCGCGATTACCGCTGGAGCTACTATTTGTATTCCAGACGACAGGCACACTAAGAGCTTGCTTGAGTGTATCGAACGCGAACGCTGTACGATTTTCAACGCCGTACCTACGGTTTTTTCGGCGGTTACGGCTCGCGATGATTTGTCTGACTACGATATTTCGTCGCTAAGGACGGGGTTTATCGGCGGAGCCGCGTATAACGCGGACTTTTTCAGAAAAGTCAACGATAGGTTGGACTTCGCGCTTATTCCGGGGCTTGGGCAAACCGAGGGTACAGCGGCCTACACGTTTTTACCGTGGACTGAACCGCTTAAATTGCGCGCCGAAACCGTAGGGCGATTTATGGACCACATAGAGGGCAAAATCGACACTAACGGCGAAATCTGCGTCAAAGGTTTTTGCGTATGCCGCGTTATTGGCGAGCCATACCCGGAGGACGGTTGGCTTCACACCGGCGACGTCGGATTTATTGACGACGAAGGTTACGTGCATACGACCGGACGCCTTAAAGACATCATAACTCGCGGCGGCGAGAACATCTCCCCCGCTGAAATTGAGGACTTGATTAGAAGTTTATTCCCGCAAGTCAGAGAGGTCGCCGTTATTGGCGTACCCGACGAGCATTTCGGCGAGGAAGTTCTTGCCTGTATCGCCGCCGTGGGAGTTACCGAAGATGAAATACGCTCCGTATTGTCTGAACGTCTGCCGAAATTCAAAGTTCCGCGTTATTTCAGGTTTTTTGACCGATTGCCGAAAACCTCAACCGGAAAAATCGCGAGGGCGGAACTAAAATCAATCGGCGCAACGCAAAAATAACTAAAAACCCCCGAAGCTATTTGTTAGGCTTCGGGGGTTTTAGTGCGTAGTTTATTTGCCGTAATGCTCCGCGAAGAAGATGTAGCAACCGGCAGTCCAGCCGGAGTTGAACATCGACTGCTCGCCGAAGAAACTGCCGGACTGGTACTCAACCTTGCCGTCGAACGGATTGTGAATGTGATACATTCCGTTGTCAACGATACAATCAAGATACGCAACCGCGACTTTTTTCGCGAGGTCAGGACGTCCGCAATATTCAAGCGCAAGCGCAATCAACGCTTGGGTCGGAGTGCCTACGCTACCGCTGCACCAACCGTGGTGGAATAACGGACTGCTGAACTTTTCAGACGCAAGCCCATACGGAGACATAAATTCTCCGGAATCGAAGATAAGCTCAATCGAACGGTCGATAATATGCTGAGGCAAGCGTTTACCAAGCAGTAACGCGCAGAAAAGCGGCAT
>JAISKY010000295.1 GCA_031260745.1 Oscillospiraceae bacterium | reverse complement strand
CTGAACCAGTTCCATTCAGTAACACCGGTACTTGAAATTGAGCCGGAAAACGGTGAGTTTGAGCTTTACGCTTACGATGTACCCACCGATAGCGACGTTCCCGCAATCACCAAGACTTTAGACGAATGCGCCGCCGAAAACGCCGCCGCGTTTAAGGATTTCCTCGGAACTATCGTTGATGTTCCGAAAGAGTGGGACGACGTTAAAGAGAAAATCGCGTACGCGCTGTGGCTGTGCCACCGCGAAATCAGCGGTAAGGAAGTTATCGTCGAGAACAAGTACAATTCAGCGAAAACCAACTCGCAGTTGATGTCAATCGCGTCTCTGGCGTTTACAGACCCCGTAAAAGCGGTTAATATGATACTCGCGTATCCCGTTGAGGCGCCGCTGTATGTGGGAATCGCCGCCAACAGGCTGATTGAGGACAACTTGCTGAACGACTCCAGAGGTGAAATCTTCCGCGTCTATGCGGCGCTTGAAACCGCCGCGAGGAAATGGGTAACCGACCGCACAACCGACAAAGACGGACTTAGCTTCTACGCGTACCGCTTCGAGAGCGGCGCGGCGAAGTCGCCGGAGTTCTTCAAAGCCGGTGAGCCTGTATTCGCTCCGGATTTGAACGCGTATCTGGTATTAGTCAGCGAAGTTATAGGCAAACTCGCGATTATGGAATACGACGACGGTGTTGGACAGAAGTGGGAAACCCGCGCCAAGGAGTTACTGCGTCAGCTAATCGGCGAACTTTGGAACGGTGAGGACTTCATCGGCAAGAATGCGTATACCGGTGAGCTTTCAGGTCCGGACAAACTGTTGTCGCTTGTACCGATTATACTCGGAAACCGTCTGCCGTCCAATGTAATCGCAAAGTTGGCGCCTAAGATTGACGCCGAAATTACCGATAGCGCGTCGGGTCTGTTGCTAGTTTCCGGTTTGTACGACGCCGGTGAGCAGACTGCCGCGAAAGAAATCGCTTTGAAAGCACTGAACGGCGTACGTTCCGGCGGAGTTACCTGCCCGTTCTATGCCGCGTCCTTGCTTGCACTGGCGCATAAAGTTTTATAAGGAGGATTTACACGTATGTTTGGTACCTATGAACGATTTAATCTTGTACGCGGCGCGTTCGCGCGCAACGGCTCCAACACATATATACAGGAAGATTACTACAAGCACGGGATTCTTCGCCTGGGCAATAACTTCACGGGCGACCCTGTAAATACGTCTGATTTCCTGTTTGACCTCAAGCTGACAATCAACGGCGCGCCTGTCAAGTATTCGTATTTCGCGGACGAGGGTTCGGTTGTGCTAAAGGGTCACGGAGCGAAAGTTGAGATTGCGCTGACAACGCGCAGTCACATCAGGATTCGCGGTGAGAACGCCGGATTAAGGTTGGAACTTCGCTCCGCTGTCGGCGGCGAAGCCAGAGCTTGCCGCGGTATCTACGCGTTACCTGACGGAAGCGGTTGGGAAGGCGATTTCGGACGCTTCGGGAAATTGTTCTTTAAGGCGATTTCCGGTAATTACAATGTTACCGCGGTGTTCGACGACGAGAAAAACCAGTATACGACGCTGAGAGTTGATTTCCTGCCCGACGCTACGACCGGCGAGTTTGAGGGCGCGATTCACGACTATCAGAACAAACTTCTGCCGTATTGCGAATATGAAGATTTCGATGAGCTTGTCGAAGATAACCGCGAGGACTTCACGGCGTTCAGTAAGATTTATAACGCTCCCGCGGCGGGTTACGAAGAAATGACGAAGTACGCGATTTGGACGGTTTGGAGCCATCGCGCTAAGGTAATCGGCTTTATTAAAGAGCCGGCTATCCTGTTCCAAAACTCTTGGTCGGCGACGGCAATGCCGTGGCAGCAAAGCTACAACGCGATGCCGATGCTTGCGGACCCGAAAGAAGCGTGGCGTCAGGTTTGTGTACATTTCAACTATCAGGACGAGCGTACGGGACGCGTAAACAGCGGAGTTAACTACAGTTCTCCGGCTATGGCGGGAATGCAGCCCGCGTTCCAGGGCTTCGCGCTTGATTACATATACCGCAAAGTCGGAGACGATTTCATCTCACCGGAGGAAGCGGAGCGTATGTTCCCGAAGATGGCCGCTTGGGTCAACTACTGGACGACATACCGCAACGCGGGACGCGGCGACGACGTAACGGCGTTACGCAGCCCTCACGAGTCCGGTTGGGACGACGCTTCGATATTCAAGGACGGTTTCCCGGCGATAGAGCCTAACACTATGGCGTTCCTGGTTCTGCTTATGGAAGCTGTCGCGCGTCTGGGTAAAAAATCCGGCAAGCCCGACGAGTACGACAAGTGGATGGCGAGAGCGAAAAAACTCACAGACACTATCGTTAACGAGTTCTGGGACGGTGAGAAGTTCGTCACGAAAGTCAAGGGAAAATCCGTTGACTCGCAAAGTTTGGCGTGCTATCAGCCGATTATCCTCGGTAAACGTCTGCCGCAGAATATCATCGACAAAGTAGCGGAGAAAGTTACCGAAGAAGGCGCGTTGCTTACGGACATCGGAGTTGCGTCCGAAAGCGCTCAAAGCCCGACTGCTACCTACGGAGTTTCGTTCGTTTGCGGACGCGTCGTAGGACCTCAGAATATGATTATTACTGTTGGTTTACAAGCCGCCGGTAAGCAAAAAGAGGCTGACCTGATTGCAAGACGCTTTTGTGACCAGGCGAGCCGCGAGGGTATTATCCTCGGATACGCTCCGTACAACTACTACAAGCACAACGGCGAGAAAGCCGCTCAACAGGTTCCGCCTCACCCCGCTGATGGTTGGCCGTGGAGTTCGTGGAGCGCAAACAGCTTCCTGACAATGGCAACCGGAATAATCGGCAAATAATTATCGCGTCGGAACATAAAAACGCATACCAAGAAAAATCCGAAGCCTAACGGCTTCGGATTTTTTGCGCTGACGCGAACACTTTCGCAATCTGGCAAATTAAAGCGGGGTTAGAAGCGTCAAAAAAAACGTAAAATATCGTTATGATTTATTCGCGGCGAAACTTGAAATGCTCAACTGACGCAGTTTGTAATACAGCATTATAATTAGGAGAAAATTGATTTTTATGCGTAAGAAAACCATTATGATTTGCGCCGCGCTGTTCGCGCTGTTGCTGATGACGTTTGCCGCTTGTACGAACAACGGTAATACGCGTCCGACAATGACGACCGCTCCGACATTCACGGCTAATCCTATGCCGACCGTCACACCGTCGATGGCACCGTCGATGACGCCTTCAATGGCTCCGTCAATGACGCCGACGATGACCGCGGCGCCTTCGCCGGTAACAACCTAGCCTGAAACAACCGAGAACGAGGAACTTTTAGCTCCTCGTTCTTATTTTCTGTTAACCTTATTCCGGTTAACCTATCGTCCGGAGTAGAATATCGCAAACCGCTGATAGCGAGTAAGCCCGCATCTTAGCCTACGGTTTCAGTTTCTTTGATGTTTTTGGTTATGTCGCTTTCAAACCACTCTTTTGACAGCGGTAAACCTACATTAGCCGAAACAGCTTTCGCGAAGTTCGTATTCTTCAGCGCCTTAGACGCTTTACGGGCAAGCTCAAACGCTCCGCTGTAGCCCATATAGTTCAAAGTCTGACCGTACAGCGGAATACTTGGTATTCCAAGCCGAGTAGTCCAACCGTTCGCGCCGCCGTGACCTACGTAAAGACTCGGTTTAAGTTTTAATAACAGCGCGAGTTCCTCCGCGGGCTGACCCGCTCCAATCTGAATTTGCAGATTCGGGTCAAGCAAATCTTCCAAAAGGTCGGTGATAAACCCGTCCGCGTGGTGAGCCTTAACTCCAAGCAATTTCATTCCCAAATCGTGGCTGAAGAAATCCGCCGTAGTGATAATCCTAAGTTCGCCGCCGCCGACGTAAACGCTCTTTCCGGCTAATTGTTTACGAATCGGCTCCAAGGCTTCGTTAAGTTTAGCTTCCTCTTGAGCGATAACGCGCTCCGCTGTTTCCTCCAGGTCGAACTCTTTCGCGATAGCGCGAAGCCATCTGCCGACCGAACGCGTACCAATCGGCAAAGTATCAATAATGTACGGTATTCCGTAACGCTCTTTCAGATGTCCGAGCAAATAATCGTCGTGAGTAGCGCAGATACTGACGTTAAGCGCGGCTTCGCTGATATGCCCTAGGTCGTCAAGCGACGAGTGAAGCGGCAACACGCGCGGAATTAGCCCAAGCGCGGCCACTAATCTGGAAAGTTCCGCTTCATCGGTGGCGGAGTTTGAACCTACGTTGAAAATATTCACGGTGCGCGATATATTATAGCGTTTCAGCGCGTCACGTTCCTCGTCCGGGAACGCGGGTTCGTAGTCCTCAATAGGCTCAACCAAGTGCCTGATAACGGCGTGATACGCGCTGTCGTAACCGGAGGCGACAAACCTGGACTTCAAACCCTCGCAATGTACCGGCACTATTTTCGCCGTAAGGCGGTCGTTAAGTTCCGTCGCGAGACTGTCGATGTCGTCGCCGATAATTCCGGGAACGCAACCGTTGGCGATTAGTATAACTTCCGGACGATATTGCTTTTCGGCGTAGTATATCGCTCTGCGTAGTTTGTCAATACCGCCGTGGACAACGTCCGACTCGGTCATATTCGTGTGAAGCCATACGAAATCTTCCGCGGGTTTGCCCTTGGAGGCTCGCATTGATTTACGCATACCTCCGGAACCTAACATACCGGAACTGCACCCAAGCGGCGAGTGGACAATTACCACCGCGTTTGAAAAACTGCTTACTATTCCGATTGCAAGGTTCAACTGACAACCGCCACCCTGATTGAATTTGCGGCTTTGCAGTTGAGCGCACCCGTTTTTAACGTCGCCGCACAGGTCGCAGTTATGACCAAAATACGCGGAGCTCGCGGGTACGCGAGTTTCACGCACAGG
>JAISKY010000280.1 GCA_031260745.1 Oscillospiraceae bacterium | reverse complement strand
ATGCAATTCCGCTGTCGTCGTCATAGTGTTTACTCCTTATTTGTAAGCGTCGCCTCGCGGTAAAATTTTTATAATTTCCAATTGCTCGGGCGAGCGCGCGTAAATGATACGCAAATTCCCGACTCGTAATCTGTGTTTTCCATTTAGTTTGCCGCGCAACGGCTTAATATCGCCCTCCGGTGGCGTTTTCATAATTCCGGAGATTGCAAGACGGATTCGTTCCTTGGTTTCAGAGTTAAGTCTGGTAAGATATTTTTCAGCGTCGTGGTCAATTTGTATTTTCATCTCTACTATAATACTCCAAATCCCTGAGTTTGTCAACCGCGAGTTTTTTGATACAACTTTTCTTGTTATTTACTTGAACCGCTCGAAAAACAAATCGGGGTACAGCAATAGTTCGGAGTTCGCGTCTATGGTTTCGTCGTCCCAGTCCCACCATTTTACGCGCAGGAGAATTTCAATCTGCTCCGGAGTGTAACGGTATTTCTTAATATTGCCCGGAACGCCGGCGACAATCGCGTAGGGCGGCACGTCGGAGTTAACGACCGCTCCGGCGGCGATTATCGCTCCGTCTCCGATACCGGAGCATTTACTCGTATTGATAAAAGTGTTCGCGCCAATCCACACGTCGTTGCCGATTGTGAGTTTCTCGGAGGGGTTTATGTTGTTCGGGTCCTCCTTGGCGCGCTGTAAATACTTCATCTGCTTATCGAACGCGAACATCTGCTGAAACCGTCCTGTGCCTATCATATTCATCGGGTGATTGTGCTGAAAAAACGCGGTTTCGTTAATCGAGCAGAATCTGCCAATGGACTCGAAAAACAGCGCGATTGACATATCCATATTGGGGCTAAGTTCACCCAGTCCGAAAAACGTACATTTTCCGATTCGGGTGCCGTGGTATTCCCAGTCAACCGGAAGTCCCCATAAATGCGGGTTAGTCTTATCGTAATAATCCAAGTACGGCTTAAAGCCACGTTCCGCTAGTTTCGGCGCGGCTTCCCAACCGTTTGTCGGAGGCTCAATAAGTACGTAGTGCTTATCAGGAGAGAACTCCGCGTCCGACGAGTATGTTACTACTTCGCGTCCGCCGGGAAATGTCGTTAAAATGTACGGTAATGCCTGTTGCGTCATAGGTGTTCTCCTATATATAGTTCGTCTTTTTCCCAGTTTCGCGGATTAAATTGTATGTATTCGCATATACGGAGGTAGTCCTCGTCGTTGCGTATGATATGTTCGTAATAATTGCGTTGCCAGATTGATTTGCCCAATTGTTTGCTGACCGCAGATTTGTATGAACGTACAATCGTAGGGAGAGAACCCTTAACGGGACGAGAGAATTGTTCACCCGCATCCGTACGGGTACGACCTTTATCCGTAGAGGCACGGCATGCCGTGCCCCTACGATAATCCGCATTATCAACCACAATAATCCCGTGTATGTGGTTCGGCATTATCACGAACTCGTCCAATTTCACGTTAGGAAAATGTTCCGGGATACTGTTCCAACATTGCAACGAGGCAACACCGGTATAGCTCAACCGTACTTCGCCGTTGACGACCTCGCCGAATACGCATTGTCTGCCTTGTGTGCAAATCGTAACGAAATACGCTCCGTTTTGAGCGTAATCGTAACCTTTCAGGCGTATGCTTCGACGATTGTGTTCCGTCATACAGCTTACTCCGGTTTGTAGTATTGTTCAATTAGTTCGTTATCTACGCGGGTTAGTTCCTCTTTCGGGAGCATAGACAATAGTTTCCAGCCAAGGTCCAGCGTTTCCTCCATTTCGCGGTTCGCGTTGAACGGTTGAGCCAAAAACTGCTGCTCAAACGCGTCGCCGAACTTCAGGTACAACTGGTCTGTAGCGGTCAAATCCTCCGCGCCGATTACGGACGCTAGCGACCGCGTATCCTGCACATAGGCGTACGCCGCGAATAGCTGATTGCTTACTCCGGCGTGGTCGCCGCGAGTGTAGCCCTCGCCGATACTGTCTTTCATAAGGCGCGACAGCGACGGCAGTACGCTTATCGGAGGATAAATCCCTTTTTGGTCAAGCGAACGGTCAAGTACAATCTGACCCTCCGTGATATAGCCCGTAAGGTCGGGAATCGGGTGAGTAATATCGTCGTTTGGCATAGTCAAAATCGGAATTTGCGTGACACTGCCGCCGCGTCCTTTAATCATACCGGCGCGCTCGTACAACGAAGCCAAATCGGAGTACAAATATCCGGGGTAGCCTTTACGACCGGGGATTTCACCCTTTGCGGAGCTGAACTCGCGCAATGCCTCGCAATACGCCGTGATGTCAGTCATAATTACCAGAACGTGCATATTACGCTCAAACGCGAGATACTCCGCCGCGGTAAGCGCGAAGCGCGGTGTTAGTATACGCTCGACAATAGGGTCGTTAGATAAGTTCAGGAACAGCACCGTACGCTCCGTAACTCCCGCGTCGGCAAAAGATTTACGGAAATACTCCGCGACGTCATTCTTAACTCCGATAGCCGCGAACACAACGGCAAAATTTTCGTCGCCGCCCCCCTCTCCGAGGGGGGATTGGGGGGAGTCACCGCTAATATTAGCCTGCCGTACAATCTGAGCCGCGATTTTGTTGTGCGACATACCGGAACCGCTGAAAATCGGAAGTTTCTGACCGCGAATCAGCGTCATTAGCGCGTCGATTGACGAGATTCCCGTATGGATATAGTTACGCGGATAAACGCGGCTTACCGGGTTAATCGGCAAACCGTTAATATTGGCTTTCGAGTTCCCGTAAAGCGGACCAAGTCCGTCAAGCGGCGCGCCGGAGCCGCTGAATGTTCTGCCGAGCAGTTCAGGCGACAGCGAAAGCTCCATAGGGCGACCCATAAAACTGACGCTGACGTTAGCCAGCGACAGTCCGCTTGTACCCTCGAAAACCTGTATAACGCAACGCTCGCCGTCAAGCTGAGCCACTCGCCCAAGCCGACGCGAGCCGTCCGTAAGGTCCAGCCGCACCATTTCGTCGTAGCCGACCCCCGTAACTCCGTCAAGCGCAAGCAACGGTCCGTTGATTTCTTTTATTCCGGTTAAAGCAACCATTTTTTATTTACTCCTTCAGCAAAGGCACTATAAGAAACGCGGCTCAATTCGCCTTTCGATACGGACAAAATCCAAGAACCTTTAGGGTTCGCGGTTTGTCTGCCGGACTCCGGCTTGCCCCTCAATTGTCTCAGCCGACACGGCTGTTAAATCTCTCCCTGCTTACGCTCAAATCCTATAAATCGCGTACCTTGAAATGTCAGCGTACCGGAATCGCCCTCGGCGAGCAATCCGTATTCTCTGCCGGGAATGTTAAGCTCCATTCGGTCGCCGCTTGAAAACTCAAAGGTCGCGTAATATGAAGTTGACGAAGTATGATAACTGCCTGACACTCCCGTAATGTCGCCGTTATTGTGATGATAGTGAGCGCTTACGTCGCCGCGCTTGGAAACGATTTTAGCCTCAACGGGAATACGCGGAGAAGCGTTGTTTTTGCTCCAAGTCACAATACCGCGAATTATGATTATTAAAATAAACGAAATTACTATAACAAACACAAGAGTAAACATTACGGGGAAATAATTCATTGTTCTCCCTTTGCGGCTGCGATTGTCGCGTCTATTTGTTTGAAAATATCGTCAAATTTCTCCAATTCCTCGTTGCCGATTTCATACTTCACTTTCGCAATGTCGTAGAAAATATTCGTTTCTAAAATCTCCGATAGCGCAAGACCTCCGCTGACCGCCGACTTCGCGGAGTTAAACAGATACGTTATCATCTGCATCATTTTTAACTGTTTTTGTAGCGGAACATAAGTATCATCTTTAT
>JAISKY010000186.1 GCA_031260745.1 Oscillospiraceae bacterium | reverse complement strand
CTAAAGCCTTAATAAGGCTCGAAACGGTTGCGATTGACTTAGGGTGACGAAGCATAACGGCGTTAGAACCGGACGCGAGAACCGAAACGGCAGTCTGGACTTCCATTGAGATTCCGCGCGCTTCAACCGGACCCCACTCCGGCATATCTTCCTCGGTGGCGGTGCTTTCCTTTACGCCCCACGTTTCGGTCGAAACCGGCGTGAAAATCGGCATTTGTAAAGTATTGTCATTTTGGGTCATCGCCGCGCTCTTGATACGGTCCATCGTGGAAACGACATACTCAAATCCGTAACCCGCGGCGGCGGTTCCGACGTTCATCACTACGTTTTTAGCGGTGACGCCCATCTGCGTGATAAGCACGTTAAGTTGTTTCGCGAGGTTAATATCAACCGCGCTTTCCGCTCCGATTTTCTGACCGTAAGCCAATCCTGCGGATGCCGCTACTTGCTTATAGTTTTCCTCTTTCGCGGACACAAATAGAATGTTCTTGCCTTCCAGTACGGCGGCAATCTTTTCAAACAACTGTGCGTCCTTCTCATTATTCTTGCACCCGACGATAACGAGCGGCTTGGAGTCGCCCAAAGCGTCGCTCGCAGCCTTCGCGGTCGCGGCGCAATCCTCCGCAGAGGTGTTTTGTCCGTTCGGGTCCGCGCTTTCAAATCGCAGACAGACAAAATCCGCGCCGGGAACCTCGGCGGCTTTCTTAACGCGGTCGGCAACGCTTGAAGTACCGGCGTAAAGCTCGACGATTCCCGGAACCGCGTCGTCAAACTCCAGGTCCGAAACCTCGATTCCTATCCTCGGCGGATTCTTGATTTCTCCGTCGAAGCTGTAAAACGGCAGAACGCTTTCGCCTCCCAGCGATACCGCGCCCGCGCCTACTCCGAGTTCCACTTCGTTGATTGCCGCGCCCGCTTTGGGCGCAGGTTTCTTAAAGGGCATTATTTAGTTCTCCTTTTGGGTAGAATTTTTATATAACTTTTTAATAATTAATGGTTAATGATTAATGATAAGGTTTGTCAACCTAATTTTAATCATTAACCATTCATCATTAAATTAGCTGTTCAATCAGTTTTTTGATTGCAATTTTAACCGGAGCGTCCTCCGGAAGATTAACCAGCGGAATACCCTGAGAATCGTACTCGTAAACAAGCTCGTCCTGCGGAACGACCGCAAGCAAATTCAGGTTTTGAATCGCGATTTCCTCTTTTATTCCGTCGCTGAGTTCGCCGTTCGGCGCACGGTTAACAATTAAACCCATAGTAGTGGGGTTAAGCCGCAAATCTTTCACAAGCTGTTGAATACGTCCGACCGCCTGCACTCCGCGGCGCGAACTGTCGCTTACAAGTAAAACGCAGTCAACCGCCGGAAGCACTCCGCGTGAGATATGCTCCATTCCGGCTTCGTTGTCCACGACGACGTATTTATAGCCGCCGCTGAATTTTTGAATCTGGTTTTGCAGTAATCCGTTGACGAAACAATAACAACCGGAGCCTTGGGTTCGACCCATTACCAACATATCGTAATCGTCCATCTCGGTTAGCGCGGACGCGAACTTCATTTCGGTATAGTCGGCTTTTGACATACCGACCGGAATCGGACTTTCCGCCATAAGGTCGCCGCGTTCAAGTTCCTCGCGGAGTTCGCCCAGCGTAAGTCCTATATCAACGCCTAAAACTTCATTAAGGTTGGAATTCGCGTCAGCGTCAACAGCGAGTACGGGTCCGTTTCCGGCTTTTGAAAGATAGTGTATTAATAGTCCGGTTAAAGTCGTTTTACCCGTACCGCCCTTTCCGGCGACTGCGATTGTGTATGCCATTATTTTCCTCCAAAGCGATTATCTTAACTTTATCTGAATTATAATAACACATTCTACGCGAAATTGCAAGTTTTTTTTCGCCGAATATTGCCTTATTGACAAAGCGGCTATAAAGTGGTAGAATAGCGGCAGAAAATTAATAAATAATAATTAATAATAAGTTTTGCGGAGTTGTTCTTACCATCTATTGTTAATGGTTATTTATCAATTAATAATTAAATTACGGGGGTTTATTAGGTATGAAACGCAACAAGATTTTCGCGCTACTGCTGGCGATGGTATTATTCGCGGGAATACTGCCGTTAAGCGCGTCGGCGGACAATGGCAATCCGGTGGTGGTAATTATCCCCGGAATAACGGGCAGCGAGCTGAAAGATTCCGAGGGTCTGCTGTGGCCGCCGCTTGATTTGGCGGCGCTGTCCGCGGGGAACGTCGCGGACTTAGACCCGGAAACATTAGCGGGACTGAAAGACAACCCGATGGTTGCCGCGATACTTAACAAAGTAGTCACGAACCTGAATAAGCTGAAATTTGTTGACGGAAAAACCCAGACAGTCATTACCGTTACGCAAAATTACGGGGCGATGGACTCTTATAAGCCGCTTGCCGAAACGCTGGGCGGTACGTATGAAACTACGGTATTCTGCTATGACTGGCGGCAGTCTAACGCGGTCAGCGGCGAACAGCTTGGGGCGTTCCTAAAGAAAAATTACGCGGGACGTACGATTATCCTTGTAGGTCACAGTATGGGCGGACTGGTCGCGAGCGAATACATTAAAACTCACCCGTCCGACAGCGGCGTAAGCAAAGTGATAACGCTGGGAACTCCGTATCTGGGTTCGGAAAAAACGATGTTAGACATAAATCAGTTGCTTACCAAAGGTAGCGAAGCCGCCGGAGAGTTTTTGATGTTATTGCTCGGCGATACCATTTCCGAGATTACGTCTACATTTCCGAGCATAACGGAGCTTAAACCGCGTAGCAGCTACGATTTGCCGACCTCGGTTCCGTGGTACGCGTTTTACGGTACGGCGTATAACGACGGACTTAGCGACGGTACAGTAACCGCCGACAGCGCGACTAACGGGTTCGGTATCGCTAACCGTTACGCCGTAAAAACCACCCATATGGGATTGATTATTAGCGAGCGCGTTGCCGGCGCTATAATGGGCATAATTGAAAACGGCGCGCCGAATTTGAACTGGAACGCCGAGCTTGCTGTTCCGACAGCGTCCGAAGTCTACGTTGACCTCGGCGCGGGCGAGGAACTTAGAAGCTTCGAGGCGATTTTTATCAACAGCAGTAATTATTTCAAACTCCGCGATATTGCGATGGTACTTGAAGATAAGTTTAACGTTGTTTATAACAACTTTGACAAATCAATTACACTGATTCGCGACGAGATATATCAACCTGTCGGCGGGGAACTGGAACCGTCGGAGTTAGGAATAAGCGCCGAGGCGATTCCGTCCGGCGACGTGGTTTTCCTTGACGGTAAGGAGTTGAAAATAACCGCGTATAAAAACGGCGGTAACAACTATTACAAGCTCCGCGATA
>JAISKY010000184.1 GCA_031260745.1 Oscillospiraceae bacterium | reverse complement strand
CCATCGCCGTGGTCTTTCGCTTCTTTGCGGTTGAAACTGTACGGAATATCGCGCCCGTAGTTTCGCCACAACGAACCCGCGGCGGCGGCGCACAGCGGAATCCCCTTGTACGCCGGACCAAATAAAACGTCAAACTCCTCGCCGGATGCGTGTATCGCGTCCGCGTAGAAGTCGCCTAACTTTGAAAGCTGAGCGCCGGTTCGATAATTTCCGGAGTTGATAAAATACGGAGATTTGCGTCCGCTTTTCGTTATGAACTCACCCAGCGACAGTACGCCTGACGTTAGCATAAGCTCAATCAACTTAGTTTTATAGTCCATTACCTAAGATAATCCATCAGCGTCGGCTGAATGATATAAGAGCCTGTGCTTAACGCGGCCTTATACGTAGCCTCCGCCATTTTAAACTGCATAATAAGCTCCGCCTCGTCCGCGTCCTCGGCGTTAGACATCATCTCGGTGTAGTTGAGTCTGTCGGACTCGTAGCGGGTTTCCAGCAGGTCAAGCCGGTTAGTACGTCCGCCGACTGTCGCTATCAGCGACAGCACGTGGTTTTGAGCCTCTTGAAACTCGTTGATAAACACGTTAATATCGCTCGCGGTGGAGCCTTGTATGTATTTCTTTTTTGTCAAACCGTCAGACGGGTCTACGTAATCTTCCCAGTTGCCTTCGTTGCTGAGCGCTCTGTACGTCTTATCAACCAACCCAACCATAGTCTTAGGCGTATCATTACCGATTCCGGTGATTTGAATTGTCGCGTCGCCGGAGGGGGCTACAAAGTAAGTACCGACAACATTGTCAGTCGCGTCGTGGATTATGTTGTATTTATCAATTGTGTATACAACCGAAGATACTCCTGCGGTCGTAGCTGTTATTTCTTTTGGGTCAGTAGTATCATTAAATGTGTATGTAGTACCTGTTGGCGCTCCGGGTATCGTTAAAGGAATTGCAGTGCCACCCAAACTTGCGGCAGGAATCGTTTGAGCATACTTCTTTTCATAGCCGTATACCGCGATTTGAGTGCCGCTGAACGACAACTGCAAATCCGAGAACATTCCCACGTCAAGCGTTACAACATCGTTCGCATACGGTTGAGCCATCGTATCTATCGGTGTGCCGTCTGTGTAGTCTTGAGTATCGGCAAGCACAAACACGTCGCTGTTGAACTGAAGGTCCATGTGGTCAATTCGCGACAAATACAGCGTGGTTTCCGCTTCTTCCGTGGTTATCGGACGTCCGGTAACGCTGCTCATAATAACAGAACCGGTAGCGTCATAATACGCGAAGTCAAACGGAGCGACTACCTTGCCGTTATCCGTATGTCCGGTCGTATTATATCCGCCGTAGATGAACAAATCGCCCTGCGTCATATTATGCGTCGAAAGCAGATGGTCGCGGAGTTGTTTCATTTCCTCCGACATATTCTGACGGTCATAGTCGGTCATTACGTCCGTGGACGCCTGAATCACGCGGTGATACGCGTCTACCATTATCGTGTTCATCTCGCTGAGGCCGGTTTCTACGGAAACCATCCACGATTGAGCCGTTTCCACATTTGATTTGTAATCCGCGACTTTACGCAACTTCTCACGCGCTTGCTGACTGTAAATCAGGCTTATCGGGTCGTCGCTTATGTGAGCGTACTTACTATGCTCAATTTGCGACATCTGAATTTGCAGACTGCTCAATCTTTCGAGGTTATTGTTGAGATTATATGTGAACGTATTCACAAGCATTGAGTTTGTAACTCTCATTTTTCCGCTCCCGTTATTTTTTAGTCGTTAATTATTACTTGTCTTACAGACCGACGCGTCCCGTACGGTTAATCAGCGTATCAAGTATATCGTCCATAGTGGTAATCACGCGGGAGTTACCGCTGTACGCGTGCTGATAGCGTATCAGGTTCGTCATTTCCTCGTCCATTGACACGCCCATAATTGAGGTGCGCTGATTGCTTACCGCAAGCGTCTGCGACGCCTGATTCTTACCGCGAACTTTGCTTTGATTAAGCGTAAGCGCAATCGTAAGTTCGGTTTCGTTCTCAAAACCGACGAACGAGCCGATTTTGACGCTCGTAGCGGTGTTAAAGCCCAACTCAATCAGTTTGTTGTTAGACAACTCGTATAACGCTCTGGCGATTTCATTGTTGCCCTCTTGAGTATTGTCAATAGTTGTTCCGTCAGGCATAAGCCCGATTTTCAGACTGGACAGCGCGACGCGGAACGCTCCGCTGGCTAAGTCCGCGATTGCGTCGTCAAGCCTAATGTTCTTCGCCGTAATATTGTCAATCGTATCCGCAATACCGTTGTTGTCCGCGTCAACGATAGAAGCAACGTAAAAAGCCTGTTCAGCCGCGCGTTCTGCTGCGCTAAGTGTACCGTCACCGTCCGCGTCAAATGCGGCAGTACGTTCAGTTGCGCTGATTTGACCGTCACCGTCCGTGTCTATGCCCGTAGGGGCGGTAATATTAAGCGTTACATCAGTGGCAGTAAGAGTATATGTTCCTACAGTAGTGCCTGCGGAGTCAAGGATATCAGTTCCATTGGTCGTATATACAACTGTGCCGTTTGCGTCAACTATTGTTGGCGGAGCAACAGAATCATTAAACCTAAGTCCGTTTGAAAAATCAGAATAACCGCCCGCAACTAAAGTCTGTGTCTCATTAAAGTCCTGATACGCTTCCATTTCCTGATAGAAGAAATTCTGAAAAGTGTGGGAATCTCCGCCGCCGGGGTGAGTATAGCCCTGACGATGTATCTCGTTGAAATTCTGCACTAAACTTCTCGCTAGTTTGTTCAGTCTGTCCATAAAGTGCGGAATACCGAGTTTGCCCTCAGCTACCCCGCTGGTTCCGTTATTATCGCGCAAATCAAGGTGAGCTTTAAGCTCCCCGCCGGTTAACGCTCCGTAAGTTTGACCGGGTATTGACGTAGCCAAAGACGGCGGTTCTGTCACGTCGTCGTCCTGCGATGAGTAAAAGTTTAGATATATATGGTCTATTAAGTTGTCAACAGGCAAAGAAGTATCCACAAAATCACTTCTTCCATCGCCGTCAATGTCAAGAACATCCGGTGTAGTACCAGGAGGAATAGTAGTGCTAAAACCATTAGGAGTACCATTAGCGTCAACAGTAATTCCCGGTCTGTACGTTTTGCCGTCAGCGGAGAATACGCCGTATAACAGATAGTTCGGTTTCGGCACCGCAAGCGGGTCAGTCACGTCTATGCGAGTAGTCGGGTCAAGCGCAAGCTGCCACTTTTTACGCATATTAACTCCGCTCGCGTCGTAATCAGGCGGCGACATATCTACCTCGTTGACGGTGAAACTGCTCTGGTAAATATGGTCAACCACCAAAATCCCGTTTTCGGGTTTCGGTATAATAACTAACGGAGACAGCGCTGTACCGTTTGCGTCGCGCTCGTAACAATCTACGAAGTTATTGGCGGTTCCGCCAACCCACACGCGGAATTTACCGTCGGGGCCCTCGTCGTAGTTGATATTCACAATCTCCGAAAGCTCGTCAAGCAGTAAATTGCGCTTGTCGCGCAAATCGTTAGCGGGCTGATTCTCGGTAAGTATCTCGTATCTGTAAATCTGCTTATTAAGCGCGGCGATATTGGAGGTAATATTATTAATCTTAATCGACATCGCCTGAACGGAAATATTTTCGCTTTCCTGTAAAGATTCAAGCCGCGTGTACATCTGGTGGAAGTTTTCCAACAGAGTTTTCGCGTTAGAGATAACAACCTCGCGAAGTCCTTTTTTGGTCGGGTCTTCTTCCTCGTACGTTGTGAACGCCGAGAAAAGATTATCAATATTCGTTTTCAGCGAGGAAACGTCCGCGCTTTCAAACAACGCCTCTATGTAGGAAAGACCTTGAGTTCTTGACGCCCATTCTGCGTTCAGATTGTCCTCCGTACGGTATTGCCTGTCAAGGAACTTATCGCGTATCTGGCTCAAAATTTTGACATAAGAACCCGCTCCGACAAGCGCCATATCGACCGGGCGGAATTTCTGCATATACCCCATCGGGTCATACGCCGTGTTATTCAATACCTGACGGGAGTAACCCGCCGTCTCCGTATTCGCGATGTTGTGTCCAGTTACGTCTAATCCCTTTTGAGATACGTACAAACCGGACACGCCTATACTAAGACCGTAAAAAGTTGGTCGCATTGACATAGTGTAATTCTCCCCTCAATAACCAAATGCTGTTACACAGATAAATCCAAAATCCCCGGACGTTTTGCCGAACCGCGCTCAACGCTTTTACCGTCGCCGCCGTAAAAGTTGTTCAGCGGGTCGCTGTCCGGAGTAAGCAACTCTATCATAGTGTTAACAAACTCCAGATGAGTGTTAATCAAGTCGTCGTTCAGGACATTCCGCTGTTTCAGTTCGCGAGCGAGCGCGATAACCTCGTCAGTCGGAACATCGCCGCCTTTCGTAAGCGAGTTGAGCTTGCCGACAAGCGTAATCTCACGCTCCGTACAAGCTCGTAACCCGTCCATATCATCACGCGTAATCGCCAGCCGCTTATCATAAGAAATCTCGATAAGCAGCCGGAGAATGTTCGCTTGTTCCTGAGCCGTATTCATTGCTGGAACCTCAGAAGAATGCTTTCCGCAATCTTATCGGCGCCGACGTTGTATGTTCCGGACTCGATTTGAGCCTTAACCGCCGAGATTTTCTCGTTGTCGGATTCAATCGCGTTCGCTTTAGCCGCGCCTAACGCTTTTGAGAAAGTAACGGCTTCCGACGAGAATGTTACCTTATCGGCGTTATTCCGGCGGGTATCTGTTTCAGCGGTTTTCGTTGGGTTAGCATAAATTTGCTGTACATAATCAACTTTCGCAATTGGGTCAATTTTCATTGTATTCACCTCTACCTATATTTTTTAGTGCTTCCGGGATTCAGCGGTGATACCCGGCTGGATTTTGATGCAAAAAGCTGTTCAGATAATTTATTCTTGCAATCGTCGCACGCATCACCTGAGGCGATTGGTTTATGACAATACTGACAAGTAAGTCCGCCTTCCAAAGTCTTGTGCAGTGTTATCCGTTTCTCTCTAAGCAGTTGAAGTATAACCCAAGAGGACGTTTCGGTTTTATCGGAAAGCTCTTTTACCGAGTCTACGTCGGGGTCGGTTCGCGCGTCTCCGATTGACAAATATCTCGCCACTTTACGAAATCCGTCTTCAATTTCGTCAAGGCAGTTAGAACATAATTTGCCGCCCGCGCTTCGGAACGGTTTGCCGCATTGCTTACATTGAATGATATTGCTTGTTTGACCATTTGTTAACGCCATTCGGTTATCTCCTTTTCATTATTGATTTTAGCCTTGCTTCATACTGTTTGCCAGACCTTCCATTTGGTCGCCGGTCGTTAGCGCCCTTGACGCTAGCTGGAACGCTCGCTGGGAGCGTATCATAAGCTGCATTTCCTGCGCCATACTGGTATTCGACATCTCCAACGCTCCCTGGCGCAAATTGAAGTCGTCAAACGACGCTAGATACGCTTCACCCGAAGCGTCGGTCTGCGAGAATAAACTATCGCCGTCGTAACTCAGCCCGTAAATATTTTCAAACGCGTAAACGCCCAAATACGGACCTTCAACTTCTTCGCCGCCGGCGACAAAGGTTATCTTGCCGTCCGAGTCTATCTTCATCGACTCAATATCGCGGGGAACATTAACAAAATTGCCTTCTTCGTCCAGTATATAATGTCCGTTGGACGTTACAAGCTGCAAATCGTCAACCTCGTCGGCTACAATATACATATTTCCGGCTTTAGTGTATTTCATACCCTCAAGCGGAGTTTGAACGCTTAAATATACGTCGCCCTCAATCGCTAAATCAAGCTCGCTGCCCGTTACTTGAAGCGAACCTACGGACATATCCTTAGTTATCTGAGCGATAAGCACTCCGTGACCTTTTTGCTGACTGCCCTCCGGAGTGTACGGTTTACCCTCCTGAGTTATGCCCGCCGTATACAGCGCGTCGCGGAAATCAACCCGTCCGGACTTGAATCCGGCTGTATTTACGTTCGCGAGGTTATCGGCAATTACGTCAAGACGACGTTGCTGTTGGCGCAATCCTGTCGCCGCTATTGACAATACTTCGTACATTAACGCAACCTCCCGATTTCATTAACAGCCTTGCCGTTGATTTGGTCTATCATCTGAACCATACGTTGATTTGTTTCGTAAGCGCGGTATGTTACGAGCATTTCTACCATCTCGCGTCCTACGTCAACATTGCTGTTCTCTAAAAATCCTTGTTTTAATACGCTGTCGTTCGGCCATTCATAGGGCTGACCGTTTCCGGCGTCATAATATAGATTATCGCCTTGCTTCCTTAGTTGTCCCTCGTCGTTAAATCCCATAATCCTAACCGTATTAACCCATTCGTCGTTTACGTAGACCTCGCCGAGTTCGTTAACTTTGAAATCATCGCTACCGACAAATATTCTGCCCTCCGTACCCAACAGATAATGTCCGGGTCCGTCCGTAAGATACCCAAGCGAGTTTATTGTAAACGCTCCGGCTTTGCTGTAACGCTCGCCCTCACCGGTTTCGAGTACGAAGTAACCGCCTCCGGTCAACAGTAAGTCCGTAGTTTTTGACGTTTCCTCAAAGTTGCCGATGGTTTTCGTATCGGTAAATATCTGGTCAACCTGAACTCCGAACGTCAGCGGACCGACCGCTTTGCGCCGAGACACGATACTGCTGTCCTCGTAATCGTTGTAACGCTCTATCATAACGTCGTCGAATGTGTGCGATACCAGTTCGTCGCGCTTATATCCTACCGTTTCAGCATTCGTTATATTATTTGTAATGGTTTCCATTTTACGCCGTTGGAACATCATTCCGGTACCGGCAATGTAAAGGCCTCGCGTCATTCGGTTTACCTCACTTTGTAATCTCTGTAACCGTTTTGTAAATTTATCTGATTAAACAGAATTTGCCGTGACTATCACGGCATAATTCTTATCTTGTTTTTATAACCAAGTCTACTTCATTGCGGGTTATACCCAATTCTTTGGCTATTTGCAACGCGTCTTTACCGCTGTCTAACAGCGTCAGTATTTGTTCTTTCTTTGAGGATTTCGGTTCGGGTTTAACCTGATTTACCGGTACGGTTTCCGACGCGTCCACTTTAGGAATAATCGGAGGTTCGTTCTGCTTAATTACGGCGTCCTCAATCGCTTTCCGAAATTCGTTAAACGGAGCCGCTTTTACGGCGGGTTCCGGCTCGGGATTAGGTAACACAACCGATTCATTTTCAGCGGACTGCGGCAGCGTAAACCCCGAAATCAAAGCCGCTACGCGTTTACGTTCGTCGCTTATTTCGGCGGCTTTGTCTGTAGCTAAATCGAAAAAATCATCAGCTTCTTTACGCAGAGTCTGGAGCAATACCTGTAGTTCTTCTTCTTTTTGCTCAAGATATATCCGCTCCCGTTTTAATCCCGCGAACAGAAATCTCCATAACAGCAATACAAGGCATACGAGAATAAATACGAAGAACGCAAACAGGTAGTATGGCAACATAGCCGCGTTTACTTCAGACGGCTGTACAGCCGTTGCCAATTCAAATGGAAATATCAATTAATGGCCCCCCGTTTGGGTCTGGAAGTACGAAAAGTTCATCGGAATTGTCTTTAAGGTCTTTCTTCTTTTGCTGGTTTTTTAAGCGGATACCCTGATACTGCTGAGCCTGACCGCCATCGGTGTCACTGTCAAGTTTAGCCTTCGCGTTTTCAGAAAGCTGAGCCACCGATTGCTGGTCGTGTTCCGCTGTCGCCTTGGCGTGAACAGCATAATACGCTTGAGTAGTATCACCCTGGCGCATTATTGCCGCGTTATTTCTCATCATATCCGCCGCAAGCGTAACCTGACTGTCGATTGGTCTAAACATAGCGTATCACCCCTCTTTCATCTAATGCAAATTTAGCCAAAATCTTATAAATAATAGCTCATCTACTTATTATTTCGTATTTTTTAACCGAAACTTTAGACCGCGGCTTCAAATTAATATATACAAATTCCCCAACTTGCGGAAATCATAACCGCGAGCCATATACGGCTCGCGGCGTTCGCGTATATCGCGGTACGATTCTTACCGACCGTTCTCACCGGTTTATTGTTCAAATAAACTGTGACCGCTCCATTCGGTTGGTTTTTCGATGCCCATTAAATCCAGCAAAGTCGGGGCTACGTCGCATAACTTACCCGAAGTTTTGAGCGTGCGTTCATCGCCCGATACCCACAGCGGAACAAGATTAGTAGTATGCGCGGTTTGAGGACTGCCGTCCGGTAAAAGCATACGCTCCGCGTTGCCGTGGTCAGCGGTAACAATCACCGTACCGCCGATTTCCCTAACCGCGGCTAAAGCCTTGCCGACGCAAGCGTCAACCGTTTCGACCGCCTTAACCGCCGCGTCAAATACTCCCGTATGTCCGACCATATCACAGTTCGCGAAGTTACAGATTATCGCGTCGTATTTGCCCGATTTTATTTGCTCCGTTAACGCGTCCGTGACCTTGTACGCGCTCATCTCCGGGATTAAGTCGTAAGTCGCGAACTCCTTGGGCGACGGAATCAATATCCTGTCCTCGCCCGAAAACGGCTCCTCTACTCCGCCGTTGAAAAAGAACGTAACGTGAGCGTACTTCTCCGTTTCAGCGATACGAAGCTGAGTTTTCCCCAAATTCGCCAGAAGCTCGCCTAATGTGTTCGCGGGAATCTCCGGAGCAAACGCGACCTTGACATTCGGCAGAGTTTCATCGTACTGCGTCATACAGGTGAACTCAACCGGAAAATACTCGCGGGCGAAACCGGAAAACTCCGGGTCAACGAACGTCCTTGTAATTTCTCTGGCGCGGTCGGGACGGAAGTTTACGAACAAAACCGAATCGCCTTTTTTAATACGTCCTTCCGGCTCAACGATTATCGGCTCAATAAATTCGTCGGTTATTCCCGCGTCGTACGATTGCCGTATCGCGTCAAGTACGTTTGAAGTTTGAGTTCCCGCTCCGTTTACAAGAGCGTTATATGCGCGTTCTACGCGCTCCCACCGCTTGTCGCGGTCCATCGCGTAGAAACGCCCGATTAACGTCGCGATTTTCGCGTTCGGCGGCAAACGCGTTTCCTCGCAAAACTTCAACGCGGAGTGCGGAGCGGTATCGCGTCCGTCGGTGAACAGGTGAACGTAGACCTCCGGTACGTCTTTCATAAGCTCCATTGCGGCGTGCAGATGCGTATCAATGGAGTGTACTCCCGCGTTGCCCAACAACGCGAACAAATGCGCTCTGCCGCTTTGTTTTGCCGTTTCAGCGCAGTCGGCTAACACGGGGTTAGTGAAGAAACTGCCGTCCTTTATGGCGTTGCTGATTCTGAGTAGACTTTGGTAAACAACTCTGCCCGCGCCGAGGTTAGTATGTCCGACTTCGCTGTTGCCCATCGTGTCGGGCGGAAGCCCGACGGCTTCGCTTGACGCTCCGAGCTTCGTGTGAACGTCCGTAAGCGGCTTGCCGCCGTTCAGCGCCGTCAATACGGGGATTTTTGCCGCGAGTATCGCGTTTCCCTTAGCTTCGTTCGTAAGTCCGAACCCGTCCATTATTATCAGAACCGCCGTCTTTTTTATCTGCGTCATAAAGCCGCCTCCGCCGCCTTAATGATTTTGACTAACTTAGCCGCGTCAAGTGAAGCTCCGCCGATTAAGCCGCCGTCTATGTCGGGTTTAGCCAGCAAATCCGCCGCGTTAGCGTCGTTCATCGAGCCGCCGTAGAGTATACTTACCGCGTCGACAACCGCCGAGCCGTACAACTCGCCGATTACCGCGCGAATCTGACCGCAAACCTCGGCGGCGTCCTCCGGAGTCGCCGTTTTACCCGTACCGATTGCCCATATTGGCTCGTACGCGATTACGGTCTTTCTGACCTCGTCCGCTGACAATCCGAACAGCGCGGACTTTACCTGGATACGAATATGCTCCAACGTGATATTAAGTTCGCGTTGTTCAAGTGATTCGCCGACGCACACTATTGGCGTAAGCTCGTACTTCAGAGCTTGTTTAAGTTTTGCGGCGACTTGAGCGTCCGTTTCACCGTGGTACTGACGCCGCTCCGAGTGTCCGATTATGACGTAAGCCGCGCCCGCGTGTTTCAGCATCTCGCCGGAAACTTCGCCGGTGTACGCTCCGCTGTCGAACTCGCTGATGTCTTGAGCGCCAATCTCCGCGTTGACACCGGACATCTTCGCGTCAGTTCCGGCATAACTCAGGAATGTGAACGGAGCGCACAGTAAAACCGTAATACTGTCGTGGATTTTCACGCCGCTAAGACCCTCAAAGAACGCAAGCATATCCACAAAATTCATTTTCCAGTTACCCGCGATAATCACGGGACGTTTCGATATGTTCATTGTATAACTCCTTATTATTTTGAGTTCATCGTTGGGGCACGGTATATTTCGTAAGGGCACGGCATATTTCGTTGGGGCACGGCATGCCGTGCCCTTACGATACGATACGGCACGGTACGATACGGTATGCCGTGTGTTGTACGGGCACGGCATGCCGTGCCCCAAC
>JAISKY010000232.1 GCA_031260745.1 Oscillospiraceae bacterium | reverse complement strand
ATAACAGAAACGACAATCGGCGCCGCGAGGAAGCTCCTTCCGAATTTAGCGAGAAGGTAGTATCGCTGAACCGAGTAAGCAAGACGGTTAAAGGCGGACGTATATTCAAGTTCAGCGCGCTTTGCGTGGTGGGCGACGGCAAGGGCAAGGTCGGCTATGGTCTTGGCAAAGCGTCGGAGGTTTCCGAAGCCGTGCGTAAAGGCATTGACGACGCGAAAAAGAACCTTGTAAATATTACTCTGTCCGGAACGACGATACCTCACGAGGTAACGGGCAAGTTCGGAGCCGGACGCGTATTGTTGAAACCAGCGACGCCCGGAACGGGCGTAATCGCCGGCGGAGCGGTGCGCGCGGTCGTGGAGGCCGCCGGAATTAAGGACGTATACACGAAATGTTTACGCTCCAACAATCCGAATAACGTGGTCGCGGCGACAATGCAGGGTCTTAGGACATTACGCGACGCGGTACAGGTAGCCAGAGTGCGCGGTAAGACCGAGCAGGAAATCTTAGGTTAGGAGGGCGGCGAAATGGCAAAATTACAAGTAAAACTCGTAAAGAGCTTAAACGGCCGCTTGGACGGTCATATCGCGACAGCGCGCTCGTTGGGATTGCGAAAGATTGGCTCGGAAAGCGTACAGCCGGATAATCCTCAAACGAGGGGCAAAATTGCGAAAATCGGATACCTATTGAAGGTAGAGGAAATTGCGGGCTAAATGATGTCCGGTGGCGGACGGTACAAGTTCGCCGGATAAGACGGAGGTTACAAACGATGTTAAATGAATTGCATCCCGTACCGGGCTCGGTAAAGTCGGCATACCGTAAAGGTCGAGGAATCGGCAGCGGTAACGGCAAGACCGCCGGGCGCGGGCATAAGGGACAAAAAGCCCGCTCGGGCGGCGGAGTCCGTATCGGGTTTGAGGGCGGACAAATGCCGCTTGTCAGGCGTGTGCCTAAGCGCGGGTTTAACAATATTTTCGCGAAGCCGCTAACCGCGGTTAATCTAAACCGTTTAAGCTCGTTCGAGGACGGCGCGACGGTGGACGCCGAGATATTGCTTGAAGAAGGTATTCTAAGCGATTGCAAGTACGGATTGAAGATACTGGGAGTCGGGGAACTGACGAAAAAACTGACAGTCCGCGCCAGCGCGTTCTCCGCGTCGGCGAAAGAGAAGATTGAAGCCGCAGGCGGGAAAGCCGAGGTGGTGTAGGAGTGCTTCAGACCTTACGTAACGCATGGAAAATCGAGGAGCTGCGGAGAAAGTTGCTCTTTACGCTGCTGATTCTGTTGCTTTACCGAATCGGCAACGCGATTCCGGTTCCGTATATCAACGTAGCGGCATTGCAGGAGATGTTTGATACGCAGTTCGGCGGTACTGTATTCGGAATGTTTAACGCGCTGTCGGGACGCGCGTTCAGCAGCGCGACGCTGTTTGCGCTGTCGATTCAGCCGTATATCAACGCGTCCATCATAATGAATCTGCTGTGTATCGCTATTCCCGCTTTAGAGCGTATTCAAAAAGAGGGCGGCGAGGAAGGCAAAAAGAAGATTGCCTCTATTACCCGTTACGCTACGGTTGCAATCGGTTTGCTTCAAGGTTTCGCGTATTATTTGATGGTACGCAATTATAATATGCTTCTGCCGGGTCACACAACCGGTATTTGGGAAGCGATTGTAATCGTACTGTCGTTCACAACGGGTTCCGCGCTGATTATGTGGCTTGGCGAGCAAGTGACGGAATTCGGAATCGGAAACGGTATTTCTATAATACTGTTCGCGAGTATTATATCGCGCCTACCGTCCGCCAGTATAACGCTGGTAACGAATCTAGGTAGCGGCGCGGTTAGCTGGTTTGAATTTATCGCGGTTCTCATCGGCGTAATAGCGATAATCGCGTTGATTGTTTACGTGTCGGACGCGGAGCGACGAATAGGAGTTCAGTACGCAAAACGAGTGGTAGGCCGAAAGATGTACGGCGGTCAAAGCACTCACTTGCCTATGAAAGTGAATATGTCCGGCGTTATGCCGATTATATTCGCGCAAAGCATCGCGAGCCTTCCGGCGACCGTAATAATGTTCATTCCCGAAGGCAACCGCGGTACAATTTCAAACGCGCTGTTAAGCGCGGTAAACAGTCAGTCGGCATTGTATATCATTTTCTACTTCCTGCTGATAATCGCGTTCAGTTACTTCTACGCGACGATTCAGTTCAACCCCGTGGAAGTAGCGAATAACCTGAAAAAGAACGGCGGATTTATAACCGGGTTCAGACCCGGACGTCCGACGAGCGATTTCATCAAGAAAGTGCTGAATAAGATAACGCTGTTCGGCGCGATATATCTCGGACTGGTCGCGGCGCTGCCGCTGGCGTTCGGAACGCAAAGCTCAAGTATTGCGCTTGGCGGAACTTCAATAATAATCGCGGTAGGCGTTGCGCTTGAAACAGTAAAAGCGCTTGAAGCGGAAATGATGATGAGGCACTATAAAGGATTCCTTGAATAAAGGGAGATGCTATGAAGATTATTCTGTTAGGACCTCCGGGCGCGGGCAAAGGTACTCAGTCAGCTAAGCTTACGGAGATAGCGAAAATCCCCGCGTTGTCAACCGGCGATATGCTCAGGACGGCGGTACGCGAGGGAACGAAAGTAGGTATTGAGGCTAAGTCGTTTATGGACAGCGGCAAGCTGGTTCCTGACGAAGTCGTTATTAAGATTGTAAAGGAGTTTCTTGAATCAGACGCTTGTAAAGACGGGTGTATCCTCGACGGAATGCCCAGGACATTGAAACAGGCGGAGATGCTTGAACAACTTGGCATTAACATTGACGTCGCGTTGTCACTAGACCTCGCGGACAGCGAGATAGAGAAGCGTATGTCGTCAAGACGCGTTTGTCCGGTATGTGGAGCGGTATTCTCTATGGCGGTTAATCCTCCGAAATTCGCCGACGTATGCGACCATTGTTCCGCGGGACTGATAATTCGCGACGATGATAAACCGGAAACGGTTCGTAAACGTCTTGCGGTATATCACGCGGAAACGGAGCCGATTATCGGATATTACCGAGCCAGAGGTAAGCTAAAGGAAATCGACGCGTCGGTGTCGATAGACGAAACCACAAAAGCGTTGATTTCAGTGTTAGGAATTGGGTAGGCGCGGATGATTCCGATTAAAACCTCGAAAGAGATTGAAAAAATGAGAGCTGCGGGACGTATGGCCGCCGCCGCGAGGAAACTCGCAGGGGAACTAATTCGTCCCGGAGTTACGACAAAAACAATTGACCGCGAGGTCAGGACGTTTTTGAAAAGCCACGGCGCGATTCCGTCATTTCTTGGCTATAACGGGTTTCCCGCGGGAGTATGTATCTCGGTAAACGAGGAAGTAATCCACGGGATTCCGGGTTCACGCAAACTTTTGAACGGCGATATTGTCAGTATAGACGTAGGCGCGATTGTGGACGGTTATCACGGCGATTGCGCGTCAACATTCGTTGTCGGCGATTGTCTGCCGGAACACCGCAGACTGATTGAAGTTTGCCGAGGCAGTTTCTTCGCGGGTTTAGAGTTCGTACAGAAAGGCTGCCGAATCGGCGACATCTCACACGCGGTTCAGCAATATGCCGAGAGCAACGGGTTCAGCGTAGTACGCGACTATGTAGGTCACGGAGTAGGCCGCAATCTTCACGAGGACCCCGAAATTCCGAACTTCGCGGACGCTAAACTTCACGGACCTCGCCTTATGGCGGGTATGACGCTCGCGATTGAGCCGATGGTAAACCTCGGAGTACGCGAAACGTATATGCTGCCCGACAAATGGACGGTAGTAACGAAAGACGGTAAATGCTCCGCGCACTACGAGAACACGGTATTGGTGACGGAAAGTGAGCCGGAGATTCTTACTCCGCCGGAGGGCGACGGATTCGTATGAAAGAATCAGTTTTTGCGGTTTCGGTTGCCGGACACGACGCGGGTACGCTGTACCTGGTCGTAGGTAAGGATAAAGACAGGGTTCTCGTCGCGGACGGTAAACATCATAAACAGGATAACCCGAAACGAAAGAATCTGAAACATTTAAGGTTTGTTCCCGGTCAGGCGGAACGGTTAACCGGAACAGACGCGGAGATTCGCAGAATACTAGCGGCGTTAAAATCCCTTGAGGAGGTTGAGTAAAATGGGCAGCAGTAAGGAAGAAGTAATTGAGCTTGAAGGAATCGTATTAGAAGCGTTACCAAGCGCAGTGTTCAAAGTGGACATTGGTAAGGGTCATACGATATTGGCTCATATAAGCGGGAAGCTGAGAATGAACTACATTCGTATACTGCCCGGCGACAAGGTAACGATTCAGATGTCGCCGTACGATTTGACTCGGGGCAGAATTACGTGGCGCAGTAAATAGCGAAAAGGAGGCTATAGCAATGAAAGTAAGACCGAGCGTAAAGCCTATGTGCGAGAAATGTAAAATTATCCGACGCAAAGGCAAAGTTATGGTTATATGCGAAAACCCTAAACATAAGCAAAGACAAGGCTAAGACAATTAAGAATTATAAATTAAAAATTATAAATTAGCGCGGAACCGAGTCAGGGCTAAGCAAATACGGAAAATTTATAATTTATAGTTTATAATTTGTAATTTATTTTGAAAGGACTGGTTAACAAAGTATGGCACGAATCGCCGGCGTGGACTTGCCGAAAGACAAGAGAATTGAAATTGGTTTAACTTACGTCTTTGGCATTGGCAGAAAGAGCGCGAGCGACATTTTGGCTGAAACGGGAGTAAACCCGGATACCAGAGTAAAAGACCTCACGGAAAAAGATGAGGCGGCGCTAAGAGAGATAATCGACCGCAAATATACGGTCGAGGGCGACCTTAGACGTTCGGTTGCGCTTGATATAAAACGGTTGACGGAAATAGGGTGTTACCGGGGCATACGGCATCGCCGCGGCTTACCGGTACGCGGACAACGGAGCAAAACTAATGCCCGTACCCGCAAAGGCCCGAAACGCACCGTAGCCAATAAGAAGAAGTAAGGAGGCTCAGCAAATGGCAGCACAGAAAAAGGGCGGAGCGAATACTCACGCGCGTACTAAGCGCCGCGAGCGCAAGAATATTGAGCGCGGAGCCGTTCATATTCGTTCTTCGTTCAACAACACGATGGTCACGATTACCGATTTGCAGGGTAACGCGCTAAGCTGGGCGTCATCCGGTCAGCAAGGTTTCAGAGGCAGTCGGAAAAGCACTCCGTTCGCGGCTCAGACAGCGGCGGAAGTCGCGGCTCGCGCGGCTATGGAACACGGACTAAAAAGCGTAGAAGTGTACGTCAAAGGACCGGGTTCGGGTCGCGAAGCGGCGATAAGAGCGCTTCAGACCGCGGGACTGGAAGTTACGCTTATTAAGGACGTAACGCCGATAGCTCACAACGGATGCAGGCCGCCTAAGCGGCGCCGCGTCTGATTACGGCATAGGAGGATAATAAATATATGGCAAGATATACCGATGCGGTTTGCCGACTGTGCCGCAGGGAGGCGCAGAAACTGTTTTTGAAAGGCGACCGTTGCTATACGGACAAGTGCGCGATTGGACGCCGCGGTTATGCGCCGGGTCAGCACGGTCAAAGCCGCGCTAAAGTGTCGGAGTACGGCACTCAGCTCAGAGAAAAGCAGAAAGCAAAGCGGTATTACGGTCTGCTTGAAAAGCAGTTCCGCGGATACTTTGATATTGCGTCGCGAATGAAAGGACAGACCGGTGAGAACCTGCTGTCGCTGTTGGAGTCGCGCCTTGATAACGCGGTTTACCGTTTAGGGTTCGCGATGTCGCGCCCGGAGGCTCGCCAGTTGGTGAACCACGGTCATTTTACGGTAAACGGACGCAAGGTAAACATACCCTCGTTTCTGCTTAAACCCGGTCAGACGATTGCTCTGAAAGAAAAAAGCCGCGCGTTGGAGAAATTCAAGGGTTCGCTTGAGGCGAACGCTTCCCGTACTCCGCCTAAGTGGTTGGAATTCGACCGTGAAAACTACGCGGCGAAAGTGACTGGAACTCCGCAAAAGGAAGACATTGATTTGCCGATTGAAGAACACTTAATCGTCGAGTTGTATTCCAAATAGTTAACCCTCACGCAACACAATTCATAGTCTGCGGCTTTATCCGTTTGATTACGCGATTGCGGACTAAGTATTGGATAAGTTGATGGCGGTGCGTAGTATAAATGCGACGCATTATGAATTTCACATTGAAATTGAAGGAGGGGAAATAGTGGATATACAAAAACCGAGCATCAAGAGCTTGGAAACGCCCGGCGATTCGACGTCCTACGGCAAATTTGTCGTGGAGCCGCTTGAACGCGGTTACGGTACGACGTTGGGCAATTCTCTCAGGCGCGTGTTGCTTTCGTCATTGCCGGGTACGGCGGTGACGTCAATAAAAATCGCGGGAGTACCGCACGAGTTCTCCACGGTTCCGGGAGTTAAAGAGGACGTAACGGAAATCGTACTGAACGTAAAAAGTCTTTTGGCGAGATTATACTGCGACGAGCCAAAGACGGTGTATCTTGAGGCAAAGGGTGAGGGCGAGGTTCGCGCCGGCGATATTAACGCGGACGCGGACGTTGAAATCCTGAATCCGGAACTTCATATCGCAACGTTAGGCGCGAATGCGGAGCTAAACATCGAGCTTACGTTCAGCCACGGACGCGGTTATGTAAGCGCCGACCAGAACAAACCGGCTCAGACCATTATCGGGCTTATTCCGGTTGATTCTATTTATACTCCGGTGCTTAAAGTCAACTATAATGTCGAGAATACTCGCGTAGGAAGCTCGACGGACTTTGACAAACTGACTGTGGAGATAAAGACAGACGGAACTTTAACCGCTAAGGAAGCTCTGTCAACGGCGGCGGATATTTTGGTAACTCACTTCACGCTGTTTACGGAAATGGGTGAAGCTAAACGCGCGCCGATACCGCAGTCGGGCGGCAAGCCGGAGTCTACGTCTACCACCGTACTGGCGATGACAATCGAGGAACTTGACCTGTCGGTTCGCTCGTTCAACTGCTTAAAACGCGCGAATATCAATACGGTCGGCGATTTGGTATGCAAGACAGAGGAAGAAATGATAAAAGTGCGTAACCTTGGTCGTAAGTCGCTTGTTGAGGTAATCAACAAACTAACGATGCTTGGGTTGTCACTTGCAAGCTCGGAGAGTTAATTTTGTAGGGGCGAGCGAGGCTCGCCCGCCCGAACGGGCGGCAAATCGGACGGGCTATGCACCGTCCCTGCGAAGGAGGATATATTATGACTGGAGCGCGAAAACTCGGCAAAACCACTGACCAGCGCAGAGCTATGCTTAGGCAGTTGGTCACGGATTTGTTGGAGTACGAAAAAATAACCACAACGGTGACGCGGGCTAAGGAAGTTCGCCCGATTGCCGAGAAGATGATAACGCTTGGCAAGAAAAATACGCTTGCCAGCCGTCGTATGGCGTTAGGGTACATCACCAAAGAGGGTACGGTAGCGAAAGTATTCAAGGAGATTGCGCCTAAGTACGCGGACCGTAACGGCGGTTATACGCGGATAATCCGCATCGGACCGCGCCGCGGAGACTCCGCCGAACTTGCTCTGATTGAGCTTGTATAGGTCGGGAGTGTTTCAATACGCAGAATATGAAAACCCGCGAAACCTTGACGGCTTCGCGGGTTTGTACGTTGAACGGCTGCTTAATCTATTTCAGGAGTATACCGTCGTCGGGCAATCCTCTGGTGGATAGCGTGGACGCGAAGTAGTAGTCGAACAATCCTCTGGCTACGCCCGCGACTCCTGAACCTGAGCCGCCCTTTTCAACGACAACCGCGACCGCGATTTGAGGATTATCCGCCGGAGCGTAGGCTACGAATACCGCGTTGTTCTCCAGTTCTTCGCCGAACTGCACCGTTCCGGTCTTAGCGGCGACTTTAACCGGGTACAAGCCGAATATGCTTTCGGCTGTACCGTAAGAGGCTACGCCCTGCATACCAAGCTGGAGCGTCTGAAAATGGCGTTCCTCCGCGTTTACCTTGCCTAAAATGTACGGCTCATAAGAGGTTACAATCTGCGAGTTGTCGTGAGTTTTAACTTCTTTCAGGTAGTGCGCGGCATAACGCGTGCCGCTGTCGGCAATCGCGGCGGTATAACACGCGAGCTGAATCGGGGTAAACAGATTATAGCTTTGTCCGATTGCCGCCTGTAGCGTATCGCCGGGAAACCACTTTTTACCGTCAACCTCGGCGAGAGTGATTTCTTTATACTCTCTTGAAGCGACATTGCCGGGATTTTCGTATTGAGCAAGCTCGATACCGGTTTTCGAGCCTAAGCCGAACTCCCTCGCGTATTTCGCGATATTATCAATCGTAAGGTTGTTGCCGGTTTCGTAGAAAAAGTAGTTGCAGGATTCCGCGAGAGCTTCAATGACGTTTATATCGCCGTGACTTCCGTAGGGATACAGCGCGCAGGTCGGAGAATAGCCGTCGCCCTCGTATTTCGTGTATTTTCCCGCGTCGTGAATAATCGTACCGTCAGAGATTACGTTTTCGTTCAACGCTCCCAGCGCCGTTACCATTTTGAACGTAGAGCCGGGTTCGTACGCGCCCTGTATAGCGCGGTTATACAGCGGAGCGGCAGGGTCGGAACTAAGCAAACTATAATTTTTCGACATAGTAGTAATGTCAAACGTGGGGTAACTCGCGCTAGCTAGAACTTCGCCGTTGCGGACGTCAATAACGACGACCGCGCCGCCCGGAGATTCCTGTACCAGATTAAGGTCTTTGCCTTTTTCTTTCGCGAGAGCTATACGGTCAGCGTTGATTTTCGCGATTGTGGTTTCAAGTTCCTGCTCCGCGACTTGCTGAAGCTCTATGTCGATTGTCGTGCGAATGTTATTGCCCGGCTTAGGTTCGGTAGTGTAAAGCACGTCGGTAATAGTACCGCTCGGATTGCGCGTAATAACGCGAACACCGTCGGAACCGTGAAGCTCCGCCTCGAACGCGGCTTCTAAACCGTCCTTACCGACCTGAGCGTCCATCGGATAGCCGTCAAGTTTGTACTTCGTATACTCGCGGTCGCTCATAGGACCGACGCGTCCGAGCAAATGCGCCGCGTATTTGGTGTAATACTCCGGTACGGAAACAGGGACGAGCGAAATTCCGGGGAATCCTTGTTCCTCAAGTAAAACGATTAAATCCGCGCCGACGTCCTCCGCGAAGTAGTACGTCGAGTAGTTGAACAACGTGCGAAGCTCAAGCTCGTATCGTACGCCGATAACGGCGCGAGCCTGGTCGCCCGTATAGCCTTTAGGCACAGAGTAATGCTCGCGAAGAAACTTGATAAGCTCCGCTCCGGTAATTTCGTCGAAATCAAGCCGCCGCAATTTGAGGTAATTAGTAAACCGCGTAAATTGCGTTTCGGTCATATCGCCGATAATGCCGTACGGCGCTTCGCGCTCCAACGGAAACGTGTCGTTGTAAGCTACGTCAAGCGAGTTAGCGTAATCAATCATTTTCAGCAGCCAGCCGTTAGGGTCGTCCGCCGCGACAAGTTTCTCGCGGCTTACGGCGAGGTTATAGCTGACGCGAGTTCCGACTAACGGGCGACCGTAGCGGTCGTAGATACCGCCGCGTGACGCGGGAATCGTTTCCGTAGACACGACGTTGTTACGCGAGTGTTCAAAATACTCGTCGCCGTGAACGATTTGCAGATTGTACAGCGCGAGAATAAATACCACCGTAAGCGCGGCGGGGATAATAGTGAGAAAAACCATTCTCATCGGATTTATAAGTGTCTGTTTCATTGTTTTCCTTTTTTAAGCGTCGCGTTTCGCGATTGAAACGCGCTTCGCGAAGAAATAAATCGGCGGGATAAAAATTACGGAGTACAGAAATTGAACAATCGCTACCGGATATAGCAAATTTACGTCTATACCCTTGAAAAATACCGGAGGAATCAGTTGCAGGGCAAGCGTCAGCGCGTTAGTCAAAATCGCGAAGATAAGATATGTTACGAACGACCGCGAAAAATAGAACTCGGCGAGAAATCCCGCCGCAAGTCCCGCGACCATAAGCGTAATCGTGAACATCAGCAGAGAATCGCCGACGGAAATGTCACATAGCAATCCCGCGAGCAGACCCCAGCCCGCGCTCCACTCGCTGTCCGCAATCAGCGCAATCGCGATTGCCGCCGCGGGCAGAAAAAGCGGTGCCGCGCCCATAACCGGAAGCCGTGTAAACAGGTTTTGCAGAAAATACAGGATTAAGAGAACAAACGCTTTTCGCAGCGCGAGAAACAGTTTATCCTTGGTTACTGATAACATAGTGGGAGCCGACGCTTTCCTTTCGTTCAATCGACGCGTTGGTTATTGCCAGCGCGACCGTCGCGATATTCAGCACCTCCAGATATTTGCGCGACGGGTCGTAGCCGCTTTCAAGCGTCATTAGCATTGCGGTGATTATTCCGGATGTGTTTTCCATACCGTCAAGAGTTTTTACCGCGCCGACATTCGCGTGCATAAGTAGCTGAATATTGTGACGGATTTCGTCGAGAGCCTTATTGTCAAGTTTAACGCTGCCGGGCGCGGAAACCGGTTTGGGCAGAGCGTCCAAATTGATACTCTCCGCTTTCCGCTCTCTGCTTTCCGCGTTGATGTGCATCGCGGCGCGTCGTCCGAATACAAGACACTCCAGCATAGAGTTACTGGCGAGACGGTTCGCGCCGTGAACTCCGGTACACGCGGCTTCGCCGACCGCGTACAGACCGGGTATAGTGGATTCCGCGTCAATGTCGGTACGTATGCCGCCCATCATATAGTGATGTACGGGAGCGACCGGAATCCAATCCTTTGATATGTCAATACCGCGGCTCAGACACTCGTTGAAAATAGTCGGGAAACGCGATTCAAGGAACTCGCGGGTCAGATGTGTTACGTCAAGGAATACGCTGGTATCTCCCGTGCGATTAATCTCGCTGAGGATAGCTCTGGCGACAATGTCACGCGGGGCAAGCTCGGCAAGCTCGTGCTGATTAGCCATAAAACGCTCTCCGGCACGATTTTTGAGTAACGCGCCCTCGCCCCGCATAGCTTCGGAGATTAGGAACGCTCTAGTACCGTATGTTCCGGTCCGGTCGAATAATCCGGTCGGGTGAAACTGAACGAACTCCAAATCTTTAGTTTCCGCTCCGGCGCGAATAGCGGCGGCAAGCCCATCGCCCGTAGCGACGTAAGGATTCGTACTGATTAGGAAAACCTGACCGATACCTCCGGTCGCGATTACTATACTGCGGGTTTTGCAAATAACGTAATCGTCGTTTTTACTGCGGATTACCGCGCCGCAAACTCCGTCCGCGTCCGTAAGTATATCAACGAGCATAGACTGTTCCGCTCCGGTAACATTCGGCTGAGCCATAACAAGCGGCGAGAGAACTTTAACGGTTTCGCGCCCGGTCGCATCGCCTCCGGCGTGAACGATTCGGTTTTGATGATGTCCGCCCTCGCGAGTAACCATTAGGTCGCCCTCGGCGTTAAGGTCAAACGGAACCGCGAGTTTGCGTAAGTCCTCAATCGCGGCGGGACCTTCCTCCACAAGCACTTGAGTAGCCTTTGGGTCGCACAAGTCCGCTCCGGCGACTTGTGTGTCGTCGTAGTGGAACTCCGGAGTGTCGCCCGTCTTAATCGCGGCGGCGATACCGCCTTGGGCGAGCCACGAACTGGACAAGTCGATACTCTCCTTAGAAAGAATCGTTACCGACTTTGTTCGGTCGATATTCATAGCGGTATACAGACCCGCAAGTCCGGCTCCGACTACCAATACGTCGGTTTCGACTTGGGAGAAATCACCGTCAGCCGGAAGTTTGAACGCATATCGCATAAAAATAATTCCTCTGCAACAAAATTATAGGTTAATAATGTAAAAATACCGCGCCGAATACCGCGCACGCGCAGATTAGCAAAATCGGACTTAGCTTCGTTTTCCACATCAGCGCAGTCATAACAGCCGCGATAGCGAGTACCGGCCAATCGGGAAACGTGAGAAAACCGTCGGGGAATACCGCGGTTCCGCATATTGAAATCATACCCGAAAGAATAAGAGCGTAAACCACCGGACGTATTCCGGCAAGTATGGATTGAGTTACCGGCGCGTCTATAACGCTGAAAAAGCGTTTCGCGACAATAAGGCAAATAACGAACGACGGTAATACCGCGCCTAAAGTCGCGGCGGCGGCGCCGGGAACTCCGTATAAACTGAATCCGACGAAAGTTGACGCGTTAACCGCGAATGGTCCGGGCGTCATTTGCGAGATGGAAACCATATTAAGGGTGTCCTGAAGCGTCATCAAACCTTCGTTAACAAGTTCCTGCTGAATCAGCGGTAGCATAGCAAGTCCGCCGCCAATGGTGAAAAGCCCGATTTTCGCGAATATATAAAATAAATATAGTAAATTCAACAGCATAGTTTACCGCTTCTTCATTATTCCCCAGAAGATTGCGAATCCCAGCAACCCTCCGGCGAGTATTACAAATATTACGTTCAGACTGTCAAAAATGAAAATAACCGCGAACGCGACGACAAAGAATCCGAACGCCCACCAATCCGCGACGTTGGTTTTCCGCATTTTGCGAAGCGTATTAATAAACATCGCCGTAACCGCTCCGCTTACGCCGCGTAACGCTCCCCGCACATACGGATTTTCAATAAAAGAGCTGTAAAAAAACGTGACGATACAAAGTACGATAAAAGAGGGCAATACCGCTCCGATTCCTCCGACGACCGCCGCGAGCGGGCCTCCGACGCGGTAGCACGTAAGTACGGACGTATTGACGGCCATAACTCCGGGCAAAGTTTGAGCCACGGCGGTAATGTCGGCGATTTCCTCCGATGTAAGCCAGTCGCGTTTCTCGGAAAATTCCGATTGAATGAACGGAATCATAGCCAGTCCGCCGCCGAATGTAAACAGTCCTATTTTGAAGGTCGAAAAGAATATTGTACGCAATAAACGAGCCGATAATTTCATACGCTATATTAT
>JAISKY010000139.1 GCA_031260745.1 Oscillospiraceae bacterium | reverse complement strand
GCAAGCAGCGGGAACTCCGCGATAAGTTGCAGGCACTGCCGCAGGACGTTCGGAACGGAAGTGTCGTCAGCTTTGTCGTCGTAGTAGTATAGCGTCAGAACTCCGCGGGCAAGACTATTCATCATATCGCGGCTCGGAGCTTTCATAATAGCGTCGCGCGTGAAACTCGGCGGCAAAGAGCGATATTCGCCGAGCAGATTTTTGAAATCCGCAAGCTCAACCGCGTTGGGAAGCTCTCCAAAAAGCAGAAGATACACCGTTTCCTCAAAGCCGAAGCGGTTTTCCGCGATAAAGCCCGCGACAATGTCCTCCACGTTAATCCCGCGGTAGAACATCTTGCCGTAATCCGGGACTTCCTTACCGTCAACAATTTTCTTCGCGGTTACTTGGGAGATATTCGTCAGTCCCGCGATGACGCCGTTTCCGTCAAGGTCGCGCAGACCTCGGAATACTTTGTGTTCCGAGTAAAGTTCTCCGGGAATTACGTTACCCGAAATCTTTTCAGATAGCCGTAGCACATCATCTGTAATTTCAGAATAGTTAATCTTCTTCGCCATAATTTCACCTCCTAATATTAACCCGCGATTCCGCTAATGCTCGTTTTGTCATTATGGTGTTGACTTTTGACAGTATATTGTTTCTATTTTAACACAAAAACAGTTAATATGTCAAGTAAATCGTGAAAGTAATTTGAAATTTGTGTTAATAATGAGGTTATTATGCTATCTGTGACGCGTATTCATAAAAGTAAGCCCGGTGTAATCAATAATCGTACGCGCGTCGGCGTCTTAGACCGCGGAGCGGCGACGAAAAAATACGCCGCCGTAAAGGGCGGCGTATTTGCGTTCCAAATAAGCTGTATCGTACTTTATTCGTCGCTTACGCGACTTTGTTCCTGGCGTAGTCGAAGAAGAACTCGCGGACGATTTCGCGGCGTTCTTCGGCTTCCGGAGAGTTATCGCCCATACCGCCGGCATTCGCGCTGAATGTGAAATCTCCGCCCGGCGCGTATGTGTCTACGTAATCAACAAGAGCGTCTTTAAGTTTCCGCTTGTCCACGTTCTTGCCGCCGAGTTCGCCCTGACTATCCCAACAGCCGGACATTACAAGTCTGCCGCAGTATTTACTTTTTATTGCCTTACAGTCGTTGGTAATCTGAATCGGATTCCATTCTCTAACCCCGATTTCAAGCCAGTCGTCAATGAACTGCTCCGACTTCCCGCAGTCGTGACGGTTGACAAACGCTCCGTTTTCCAGCGCTATGTCGCAGTGCAGTTTGTGGAACGGTTTGAAAAATTTCCGGTACATCTCCAACGAGAAAAACGGAGCTCGGTACGCCGCGTCGTCGTCCATCAATATGTACTCGTCAGGTTTGACATAGCGGAAAATGTCCTTCATTATGTCCGTATAGAACTTTGAAATATGCGTAAGCAGTGCGAGAACTTCCTCCGGTTCTTCGTACAGCGCGAGCAGCGCGTTCTCAAACCCCATCAGCGCGACGAGCGTCAGGAAGTAGTCGCCGCCGTCGGTTACGACTACGACTTTAGAGCGGTCAACGTGAGCGGAACGCGCCTTGTAGTACGCCTCCTTGTCGCGGCCTGACAAGTCGGGCAGTTTCACAATGTCGCGCCATTTGGTTATGTCCTCAAGCACGACCTGACCGGGCTTAGGCATCGCGCCGAATCCGTTGTCCGGACTTCCGACGTACGTCACGCCCAACCCCGTCACAATCGGACCGTTCGGAGCCATTTGCGGCGTAAGCAGTTCGTCCGTCACACCCGCCATATACGGCTCCATCATAGACGGCACGTACTCGTAAGGCTCGTGCCTTAGCATACGCAGATAGTTTTCTTTAGGTGTCATATATTAATTTTCCTTTCGCGTAATGCGCGGCAAAACTACGGAATCAGCCGACAGGCGGCTTGAAATACGTCTGCGGGGGAGCGTCAGGACCGCCGATACGAAATACTTCCCCGGTTTCCTTGCGCTTAAAGAACACGCGCTGGTTAATCGGATAGTGCATAGTAATCGCGTGTTTCGGACACGATTCGATACAGCAACCGCAGAACCAACACTCGTCAGGGTAGATTACAATCGGCGGCTTACCCGCCTCGGGGTTTGGCATTATCGTTTGAGTGCGGCAATGACGCGTACACTCGTTACAGCCGATACACTTTTCCGCGTCAATCGACACTGTCTGGTTCGGCGCGATAGGATTAGGTACTAAATATGCTTCAGCCATATTACTTTGCCTCCTTTTCAAGCGCGCGGCAGAGTTCGTAATTTTCCTTATACGTCGGCGCGAACGGCGCTTTCAGCCACCAACCGTCGTCCTTGTACGAGCGTATCATCTTACCGTCAACAAGTTTCGCGAACATCAATTTGTCTTTCGCGATTCCCTCCGCTTCTGACTCGAAATTCGCGAGGCAGAGGTACAGGTAAATTTCCGCGACGGTGACGCGGCTTTCGGCTTCAAGCACTCGCGCGAGTTCGTGAGGGTTACGCGCGTATGTAAGCCGCATTTCGTGCTTTTTGATACTATCGAGCCACATAAGTCCGTGCTTGCATAGCGCGACCGAGCGAAACTCGCCGCAATCCTGCTGCATAACGCGGTTCATACCCATCCAAAGTTCTTTCCAGCTAATAGCCGCGTCCGAATTGCCCACGCGATTTACGGGAGCGTACACACGCGTCTTTTCAGCCGCGACCTGAGCCTCGCTGATTCGTCCGTTTGTCACTTTCATCGCGTACTCCGCCGCGCGGTTTCCGGCGTACGAGCCTGACGAACCCGCTACCGCTCCGCCCTGTCCCGATTCGGAGCCGGACGCGAATAGCCCCTCGACATTCGACATCTGTTTCCAGTCGGTCGCGATACCTTTTAGCGTATCGGCTTTCCAGAATTTGTTGTTATAAGGTTCGCCCTGGAACCAGTCTTTCCACTGATTCCCAAAGTTCTCCGGCGTCATAATCGGGCATTGCAGCATATCGGATTCGGGGTTAAATCCCGCTTTGTTATAGTAGTCGTAAACGGCTATACGCGTTCTGCCCTCGTTACCGACCATTAAGCCCCAGATTCCGCGCCGCTCGTGTTCCGGCAGCGACGACAAATCCGCCCACAGCGGAAGCTCGTAGTAACCGTTGCGTATCAATTCCGGGTCAATGTACGGAGTCGGACGGTTCATACTCATATAACGCTCGCCGGGCGCGGGTTGAGTACGCTCCTCTATCGTGGAAATCGGGTTGCCCTGCGAGTCAATCCACGGGATTACTTTGCCTTTGTTATCGACTATCGTACACGGGTGCCACGTATTATCGGGATTGCCGATACCATACCACGGCCAGCCGAACGGACCTGTGAACATCGACTGCCCGAACTGTTGTTCGCTTGAAA